>CAJUSJ010000141.1 GCA_910588865.1 uncultured Lachnospiraceae bacterium | reverse complement strand
CCTGTCCCAGCCTGACAAGAGGCGTGTATGCCTATGATTTCTGCGACACCGGAAAAGTATGTCCTCTGGCCAAGATGTACACCTTGGGCAGCGGCTTTATCCCATCAGCCAACCATGCGGGAGGCCTTCGGTACCATGGCATGAGTTCTACGGTGTCCGAGCTGTACGATCAGGGACTTCTGACAGCCAGGAGCGTGGAGCAGACAGAGGTGTTTAAGGCAGCCCAGCTGTTTGCCAAGGTAGAGGGAATCCTTCCGGCGCCCGAGAGCAGCCATGCCATCAAGGTTGCCATTGATGAGGCCTTAAAATGCAAGGAGACCGGGAAGGCGAAAAATATTGTGTTCGGTCTGACAGGCACAGGGTACTTTGATATGATGGCTTACCAGAGATTTAATGACGGGGAGATGTGCGACTACATCCCATCAGACGCTGAGCTGGAGAAATCCTTTGCCACACTGCCGGAGGTAAACCTGTAGTTACGGTTAAGATAGATCCGCGCGCTCGCCGTTCTGACCGTATGAGAAACCGGGCTGGAGAGCAAAAACTATCTTGAATTTTGTTTATTTCTGTTTTATAATAGCACTAGCCGTCTGGACGGCCGGTGTGAACCCGGGGCATGAGGATAAGGATTTGGCCTGATCTTTGCCCGGGACAGAGAAACTGATCATAAAGCAATCAAAGAGAGCGGATGACTTTCGGACAGGAGGACGCCAAGTAATTTCCATCATTTGACTAAAGGTTTGACAACACGGTGTTTTGCCGGATTTGGGCAAAAGGAAGCGGGAGGTTCTGACACAGAACAGCCGCTGCTTTTGTGTACGCGGGGCGTGATAAAAAGTCAAAGGGATGGGAATACGGCGTCGGAAAGGAATCTGCTCTCATTTTGTCGGAATCCGGAAAAGGAGTCTGATTAAAGTGAGGGGTTACCGCGCTGTGGAATATTTTCCCGGCGCTTTTATCATGTAGACGGGGCGGGGCTTTCCTGGTCTGGATTTTCGCGGAAAACGGCAGGCTGTGAGAGAAAAAGCAGGAGAAAAGGAGAGTGAATCTTTATGGAAATGATATATAAGTACCCCCGGACCCGCCACATAGAAGGATCCAGGAAGCAGCGGGGGGATGAGGATCTGAAATCCGTTCCCTTTAAAGAAGTGAAGGGAAGGTATCTGGTGCTGGAGGAGAAGATGGATGGGGCAAACTGCGGCATCAGTTTTGACACAAAGGGGCACATGCGTCTCCAGAGCAGAGGCCATTTTTTAAACGGCGGTTATGGAGAACGTCAGTTTGACTTATTGAAGCTCTGGGCCAGGACCTTTCAGCCGGCCCTGTGGCAGGTGCTGGGCAGCCGGTATGTGATGTACGGGGAGTGGATGTTCGCGAAGCACACGGTGTTTTACGACAGGCTTCCTCACTATTTTATGGAATTTGACATATTTGACAAGGAGACAGGAAGATTTTTCTCTACCAGAAAAAGGAGGGAGATCCTGGCACAGGTACCCTTCGTCCACTCGGTGCTGGTACTGGACCAGGGATGCTGCCAGGAGCTGGAGGAGATTGTCCGGTGGATCGGGCCAAGCCGTTTTATCTCCCAAAAGCCGGAAAAAAGTCTTGAGGAACAGTGCGAAAAAGCCGGGGTCTGCCAGGAAATGACCAGGGCCCAGACAGACCTTTCCGGGATCATGGAAGGGATCTACATTAAGGTGGAAAAAGGAGACTATGTAGAGGACCGGCTGAAATATGTCAGACCCACATTCTTAAACGCCATCCTGGATTCACAGACCCACTGGATGAAACGGCCCATTGTGCCCAATAAGCTGGCAGAAGGGGCCAAGCTGTTTAACTGACAGCCCTGGTTTTGAAAAAGACAGGAGGAGGACAGAAAAATCATATGGATAGCATAAATGGGAAACAGCGGACTGACAGGCCCCGGATCCTGGCAGCTGTCCGGGACAGCGGATTTTCTATGGACCGGCTTGGCCAGCGGTATCCGGAGCTGGACATATTAAAAGCAGTGCCCCAGAATCCCCAGTATCACGGTGAGGGGGACGTGTATACACACACCGATCTTGTGTGCCGGGAGGTGACGAATCTTCAGGAGTGGGGGGAACTGACCGGGAAGGAGCAGGAGCTTTTGTTTTTGGCCGCGGCCTTCCACGACATCGGGAAGCCTTCCTGCACGAAACTGGAAGAGGGAAAATGGACTTCTCCCAGGCACACCATTGTGGGAGAGAAGGTATTCCGCGCCATGGCCTACCGTCAGCATCCCAGGTTCGGACTGACCTGGGAAGAGCGGGAAACGGCCGCGGCGCTGATCCGGCACCATGGTCTTCCGGTGTGGTTTTTGACAAAGGGGCGGCCGGAAAGGGAGCTTCTGAAAGCCGCGCGGAGCGTGCCCATGAAACTTTTGTACCTTCTCTCAAAAGCGGATGTGAGAGGGAGAAGGAGCCGGGAGACGGGGCAGCTTGAGGATCAGGTGGAGCTGTTTGGAGAGTATGTAAAAGACCTGGGGGTCTGGGAACATCCTTATGAATTTGCCAATCCCTACACCCAGTACGAATATTTCCACAGGGATTCTCTGTGGCAGGGAAGCCGGCTCTATGACGACACCTTATTTGACGTGTATATGATGGCAGGCCTTCCCCTGGCGGGGAAAGATACCTGGATCCAGAAAAACGGAGGCGATCTGCCGGTGATCTCTTTGGACCAGATCCGGGAGGAAATGGGAATCCCGCCGAAAAAAGGCTCTTCCAAGGTGGTACAGATTGCCTGTGAAAGAGCGAGACAGCGGTTGAGAAAAAAGGAACCCCTTATCTGGAACGCCACCAACTTGATCAGGGAGAACCGGGAGAGGCTGTGCGGTATGTTCGCGGCTTACGGGGCAAGGATTCATCTTATTTATCTGGAGGTACCTTATGAGGAAATGCTCACAAGAAACAAAAAGCGGGAACGCTATATCCCTGTGAAGGTGCTGGAGAGCATGGTGGACAGGATGGAGATGCCGGCTTCATGGGAAACCCATTTCTGGGAGAGATATTAAAGAGACAGGGCCAAAGCCGGAATTGTTAAGGCATTCCGGCTTTGGCCCTGGTTTTCTATCCTCTATAGTAACTGTTCAGCACCCTGTTAAGGGCACATTGATTTTTGGACAAAACAGAGAA
>CAJUSJ010000140.1 GCA_910588865.1 uncultured Lachnospiraceae bacterium | reverse complement strand
TATGGAGGAGAGGGCATGGAACTGGTGCTTGTAGACCTCAATGATCCGCAGCCCCTGGTCATAATATTCATTTAAAATGGCCTTGATGCTGGAGGACTTTCCTGTGCCCGCGTCGCCGAACAGCAGCACGTTGTTGGCCGCCTTTCCCTGGATAAACCGCTCCGTGTTCTCTATAAGCCGCTTCTTTTGAAGCTCATAGCCGATAATGTCCTTTAAGTACACATGCTCCACATTGACAATGGGCTCAATGGCCGCTGAGTGGCGGTCATCCACTATGCGGAACGCCTTGTTCAGTCCGAATTTTCCTACCCCGAACTCCTTGTAAAACTCCGAAACCGCGGCGGCGAAACCGTCCACATCCTCTGCCTGGGCCAGGGACACGGACAGCTCCAGGATCCTCTTTTGGATCCTGCGGTTAAAGATCCTGCTGGTATTGTCCACTGGCTTAAAGTTTGCCAATTCTGACCAGATCAGGCTCTGAGGGGTCAGCTTGTCAAGGACCCGGATGTCCTTTTTGTAAAGCTGCTGTATAACGGCAAAATCCTGTCTGGCCAGCCGGGACAGGGTTCCCCCCTGATCTCCCCGGATCTCGCAGGAAACACTGTACGCGTTTTCATGGTTAGCCAGGCACAGGGCCAGGAAACAGTGCCACAGATTGCCTTCAAATCCGTATTCCGCTGCCAGCTCAATCAGCTGGTTGGCCAGAACATAGGGATCTGGCACCTCCTTCCCCTCTCTTGTGCCCCACAAAAGCTGAGACATGTCGTCAAAAAGATTCTGATACTTAAAATTTCGATAAATGATCAACTGTATTGTACTCATAATAAGCCTCCGCCTGTTTTTGTTATCCCGCTGCCACCGCGGCGTCCCGGGGATCTGTCCAATGGTCGCGGGACACCTTAGTAATTGCCCAGGATCCTTAAATTGGCGGCCTCCTCTGACATGGCCTTTATGGCATTCTGGATAGATGGCTCGCTTAAGTTGCCTTCAATGTCAACGAAAAACCGGTACTCCCAGTTCCTTCCCAAAATGGGTCTGGACTCGATCATCCGCATGTTCACCCCATTATAGATCAGATTGCCCAGCATATTGTACAGGGATCCGCTTTTGTGGGGAAGCTCGAAGCACAGGCTCACCTTCTGGGCAGCCTTTTGGTAAACCCGGTCCTTTGTCAGGATGATGAACCGGGTGGTGTTCTCTTTGTTGTGGTTGATGCCAGCGGCCAGGGCCTCAAGGCCGTACAGCTTCCCTGCCGCCTGGCTGGCCACCGCCGCCTGGCTCTTATCCTGGTCCTCAATGATCTTTCTGGCAGCCACTGCCGTGTTCTCCACACTGAACTGCCGCCACTGTGGGCGGGCATTGAGATATTCGCCGCACTGCATCAGCGCCTGGGGATGGGAGTACACGGACCGGATATCCTCCAGGGAGGCCCCCGGAAGCCCCAGAAGCATGTGGTTCACCGGAAGACAGACCTCTGCCACGATCACATTGTCATGGCGGATCAGAAGATCATAGTTCGGGCTGACCGCCCCCGCGGAGGAATTCTCAATGGGGATGACAGCATAATCCGCCATCCCCCGCTCCACCGACTCCATGGCATCCTCCCATGTCTTTACATGAAAGCAGTCCGCCTTATCCCCAAAGTAGGCGAGAGTGGCCTCGTGGCTGTAGGCCCCCTCCACTCCCTGGTACACCACCCGCGCGTCCGCGACAGGGATCCGGTCGATCTGCTTAAATCCCAGGTCCGCCTTCTGCCCGTGCTGTTCTAAAAGGCGGTACTGAAACCTGCGGCTGATGGTCATCAGCTGGGTGAAGATCTCCTCAGCTGCCTGCTGGTTAAACTCCCCCCGGGCCTGTTTGCGCACCGCCGCGATCTTGGCCTGCTCCCGCTCCTTATCAAAAACCTGCTTTCCCGTGGTGATCTTAAACTCCGCCACGTCATTTACAAGCTCCATCCTCTCCTCAAACAACCTGACGATCTCCCTGTCTATCCTGTCCAGCTGATCCCTGATCTTAAGCAAATCCATCTATCTTCCCTCTCTTAAACTTTTTTCTCTTAACAGCATCTCAAGAATCACATCCCTGACATACACCCCGGCAAATTTCTTCTCCTCCGGGGTCAGACGCCGGATCTCCCGGCGGAGGCTGTCCGCCCCGTCACCTGTCTGGATACCGCCCGCCCCAGAGCCTCCGGAGCCGGGGGCCTGACGGAAAGTCTCCCCCTGGCTAAGGCCGGGGCCTGTCCTGCCTGGCTCTTCCTGGCCCGGAGAGTCTGTCTGGCCCTGCTTCTTCGGGGCATCTGCCCCCCGGGGCGCTCTGGCTGGTATGATAAAGGGCTCCCCGAATTCAATGGTCACCTGTGAGGAGGTGATCCTAGGATAGTGGCTCTCAAAGGCCTCCGCTGTTCCCGTAATGGCCACAGGCACCACCGGACAGCCTGCTTTCTCCGCGATCTTTAAACTTCCCTCCTTAAAAGGCATCAGATCCAGATAATCCGCCGCGTCATTTCTGGTTCCCTCCGGAAAGATCCAGATGGATATGCCGTTTTTCACCTTCTCCACCCCGTCAAGGATGGCTCTCAGCCCTTCCCGGATATTCTCCCTGTCCAAAAAAAGGCAGTTGACATTTCTCATCCAGTTGGACAAAAGGGGGAGGCTTTCCATCTCTTTTTTCGCCATAAAGCCCATGGGCGTGGGAACGGTGGTGTAGCCCACCAGGATATCAAAATAGCTTCTGTGGTTGCCCACATACAGTACCGGGGTGTCCGCGGGGATGTTCTCCATGCCCTTTACGGTGATATGTATCCCCGCCACCTTTAAAATCAGACGAAACATAAACCGGACTATGGCCAGGCTCTGCCTGCCCTTTTTCTCAGGATCTGTTTTCCCGATACTCTTCTCCGCTATGAGAATGGGAATACTGAAGACTAAAAATCCAATGACCAGGAACGCTACAAGAATAAATTTCAGCATGATGGTTTTCTTTATCCCCCTCGTTTTCATCTCTTCATTATATAAAAAGAAAGGCGCAAATACAAGTCCGCGCGCCTTTCTTTTCTAATTTCTTTTTACTTTTAAAGTCCTATCGCCGTCAGGCGATCTGAATTCAGGGATGCCAAGTGTGCCCGCCAGACTTTCATGTGTGGTGGCGCGTCCGCTGCCGGGCG
>CAJUSJ010000139.1 GCA_910588865.1 uncultured Lachnospiraceae bacterium | reverse complement strand
TGAACGCCCTAAAGCAGCTCGCATTCCTGGGTTCGCCCGTGTACCGGGAACAGGCATGGGAATCGGCATCTCATTGCCCCGGATTCCTCCCAGATACCGGTAGAGAGGGATCCCCAGGCTGTTCGCTCCGGCCCTGGCCGCGGCCATGGACACTCCTAATATGGCATTGGCACCTAAATTGGACTTATTGTCCGTACCGTCAGCCTCCCTCAAAAGCTGATCGATCCGCTTCTGGTTCAGCACGTTTTCAAATGCCACCGCCTCCGCCAACACGGTGTTTATGTGTTCAACTGCCTTCTGAACACCTTTTCCGTGGTATCTTGCCTCCCCGTCCCTCAGCTCCACTGCCTCAAATTTTCCCGTGGAAGCGCCGGACGGCACCGCGGCCCGCCCCACTGCCCCGCCGTCAAGATGTACTTCCGCCTCCACGGTGGGGTTTCCCCTGGAGTCCAGGATCTCCCGCCCCCGAACTTGCACGATCTCATATTTTTCACACATAAAAATGGCCTCCTTCACAATCTCAATAACCATTATGAAGGGTGGCCATTTTTTTGATTTTTATACCTCTCTTCTAAGCTCTCAGCTCGATTCCCATTCCTCTGAGGCCGTGAAGGATCTTCTCCATGACTCCGTTCACCTCTTTGTCCTCCAAGGTGTGGTCCTTGGCCCGGAAGGTGATGGAGTAGGCGACGGACTTGTGGCCTGCCAGAATCTGCGCTCCCTCGTAGATGTCAAAGAGATTGTAGCTCTCCAGGATCTTTCCGCCCCGCTGCCGGATCATGTCCTCGATCTGGCCCACCAGGATATTCTTTGGAACCACCATGCTGATATCTCTTGTAACCGCGGGGTACCTGGCGACACCCTCATACTTGCGGTCATAGGTTGTATAGGGCAGCAATGACGGCATATCCAGGATGGCAAGGTACGCCTTTTCTCCGATCTTGTAATTATCCGCCACATCCGGGTGGATCTCACCTAAGTAACCTATAACCGCGTTGTTGTAGATCACATTGGCCTGACGTCCCGGGTGGAGCCAGCTCTTTCCGGATTCCGGATCATAGTGAGGCTTTTCGTCCATCCCCACCTTGTCAAAGAACTCCTCAACAACGCCCTTCATATCAAAGAAATCCACATCCCCGTAAGCCCCCAGAACAAACTGCATCCTCTCATCGGGAAGCTCTGTGAGGGGCAGTGCCTTGGGAAGATAAATGTTGGCCAGCTCGTAGAGGCGCACATTTTTATTTCTCCTGTTGTAGTTGGTTGACAGGGAATTCAGCATGCCGTGGAGAGGCGTGGTCCTCATGATGCTGAAATCCTCTCCCAGGGGATTGGATATTCCGATAGCCCGGCGAAGAGGGGAATCCTCTGGGATCCGCAGCCGGTCAAACACCTTAGGGCTTTCAAAGGAATAGGTCATACTCTCGCTGAAGCCGCAGAACTGGGCGATCTGTCTGGCAGTCTCCTCCACCCTCAGCTTGTAGGGCAGTCCTCCTGTGGTGGCCTCTCCGGAAGGCAGGGTCATGGGAATATTGTCGTATCCAAAGAAACGGGCCACCTCCTCAGCGATATCAGCCGGACGCTCCAGATCCTGTCGGAAAGTGGGGACAAGAATCTCTCCCGCCTCCTCATCCACCTTCAGTTCCAGCCTTCCAAAATACTCCACCATATCCTCTCTACTGATATCAGTGCCCAGAAGACGGTTAATGCCCTCAGGATCAAAAGGAATCCTCCTCTTCTGCCGTTTGTCAGGGTACACGTCAATGATTCCTCCGATCACCTCGCCGGCACCCAGTTCCTCCACCAACTGGCATGCCCGGTCAATGGCCGCCCGCGCGTTGTTGGGGTCCAGACCCTTCTCGAACTTTCCCGAAGCGTCGGTTCTCAGCCCGATCTTCTTGGCTGACAGGCGGATGTTGACCCCGTCAAAGCAGGCTGCCTCAAACACCATGGTCTTCACATCATCGGTGATCTTGGAATTCTCACCTCCCATGATTCCGGCGATGCCAACCTCCTTCTCGCCGTCATTGATCATCAGTACCGTGTGGTCCAGCTTCCTCTCCTGGCCGTCCAGGGTCTGGAAGGTATCTCCGTCTTTCGCGGTCCTGACAATGATCTCATGACCTCCGATCAGATCATAATCATAGGCATGCATGGGCTGGCCGTACTCCTCCATAACATAGTTGGTGATATCCACCAGGTTATTGATGGGACGGATACCGCTGGCCGCCAGACGCCTCTGCATCCACTCCGGCGACGGCCCCAGCTTAATGTTTTTCACCATGCGGGCGCAGTACCGGGGACACAGCCTGGAATCTTCCACGGAAACTTTCAGGTAGTCCCGGATATCCTCGCTGTTGCCTGTAACCGCCACCTGGGGAGGGATAAACTTTTTGTTAAATGTGGCCGCCGCCTCCCTGGCAATGCCGATAACGCTGTAACAGTCCACACGGTTGGAGGTGATCTCATATTCAAACACCGTGTCATGAAGGCCCAGGACTTCAATGGCATCCGCGCCCACAGGAGTGTCCTCCGGCAGAATATAGATACCGCTCTCCGGCGCTGAGGGATACATGTCTCTGGAGGAACCCAGCTCCTCAATGGAGCACATCATACCGTTGGACTCCACGCCTCTTAATTTTCCCTTTTTGATCTTAATGCCAGCCTCAGGAAGGGGACCGCCGTCATGGCCTCCCGCCACCTTGCCTCCGTCTAAGACCACAGGGACTCTGTCCCCCTCTTTTACATTGGGAGCTCCCGTGACGATCTGGATAGTCTCTGTGCCGATATTTACCTGGCATATGATCAGCTTGTCCGCATCCGGGTGACCCTCGATTTTCTCGATCTGGCCTACAACGATCTTCTCCAAATTTTTGTCAAGGCATTGATAGCCCTCTACTTTTGTTCCCGATAAGGTCATGGCGTCCGTGTACTCCTGGGGAGTGACATCCAGGTCCGGAACATATGCTTTGATCCATGATAGTGCTGTATTCATGATTGTTCTCCTTTTTTCTTTGCTTCTAGAACTGCTTTAAAAATCTCACGTCATTTTCGTAGAGCAGCCTCATATCGTCGATCTCGTATTTCAGCAGCGCGATCCTTTCCAGACCCACTCCGAAGGCAAAGCCTGTGTAAATCTCAGGGTCAATGCCGCACATCTCAAATACATGGGGATGGACCATGCCGCATCCCAGGATCTCGATCCAGCCTGTCCCCTTGCAGAAGCGGCATCCGCTGCCGCCGCACTTAAAGCAGCTTACATCCATCTCCGCGCTGGGCTCTGTAAATGGGA
>CAJUSJ010000138.1 GCA_910588865.1 uncultured Lachnospiraceae bacterium | reverse complement strand
ACATTGGCCAGCATACATCCGCCATAGCCTTTCTCCACGGCCCCCAGCAAAATGGTCTGGGCGGTGATCCCCACATCGGTCAGCTTATTTTTTCCCAGAGTACTGTCCTCCACGATGATGATGTACGCGCCAGGACGCTCTCCCTCCTCAGGGCCATCCCACTGAGGAAGCGCGCCCGCCCAGCCCAGGGTCGGGAACACCAGGGCATTTTCCTCCGGGCTGTTCACCACCTTAAACTTCAGCGCCTGAGAGTTGGCTGTGGACGCGGTCATCCGGGCCAGGTCCACCAGACCTTTCAGTTCCTCATCAGAAATCCTCACATCTTCATAAAACCGCCGATAAGACCGGCAGTTGTAAACCAGATCTTTTAACATGGGAAACCTCCTTGTGCCTTTTTGTCGTTTTTATCCGCCTCTATCATAGTTTAAAAAAATGACTGTGTCAATCCGCAAGAAAAATGTTGAATATTGCACAAAAAAATAGTAAAATCAAACTATAACTTGAACATTTTACAGGACTGAACCAACGATAAAGGAGAGTCAGTATGGATTTACGCGATTACACATCAGCCGGACAGAAACAGGCCCTGCCGGACAGCCGGGCACAGGCCCTTGATATACTGGCCATGACCAACCAGGAGCTGGAGGATTTTCTGGTAAACGAATACCTGGAAAATCCCATGCTGGAGAGTGTGGAACACAAGGAAAATGAGATCATGACAAGCATTGAGAAGTTTTCCGACGAGGGAGCTTCCGCCTCTTACGCGGAGCAACACCCAGGCAATCCCGAGGACGAGGACCTTGGCGGCAACGAATTCTCGGCCAAAACCGGAGATCAGCTGAGGGAGAGCCTTTTAGGGCAGATCAACTGGAAGGAGCATTCCAGACATGACTTAAAGATCATGAGCTATCTCATAGACTGCCTGGATGAAAAAGGATTTTTTACATATGATACCAGAGAGCTTGCCGCCACCTCCGGCTACAGCCAGGAGGACCTAGACCGCTGCCTGGCTGTCCTGGAGGACTTAGAACCTGTGGGAATCTTTTCCCCCGACCTGGCGGAATGCCTGATCAGACAGCTGCGGGCTAAGGAGATTCAGGACCCCATATTGCGCGCGCTTCTGCGAGAGCACCTGACGGATCTTGTAAACGGGCAGATCGGCAATATATCCCGGCATCTTGGCATTTCCACTATCCAGGTAAAGGAGTATATTCACCTTATCGGCAGCTTAAACCCCCGCCCGGTCATGGATATTCAGAGGTCCGAGGCCTCCTATGTGGTGCCGGATATCCTGATCTCCAGGTCCGGAGACCGGTGGAGCGTGGAGATCAATGACCAGTGGATGGGGGAATACCGGTTCAGCCAGTACTATATGAACATGATGAAGGAGTCCAGTGACCCGGAACTGACAGCATATTTTAACGAACGCCTGGAGAGGGCTAAGTCTGTCATGGGCTGGGTGGAACAGCGGGGAAGGGTCATTGTCCAGGTGGCGGAATCCGTGCTTAAGCGGCAGGAAGACCACTTCAGGCACCAGGGCCCCCTGACTCCCATGAAACTGACAGACATTGCCCAGGAGCTGGATATCCCCTACTCCACTGTAGCCCTCGCGGTCAAAGGGAAATTTATCCAGTATAAAAAGACAGAATCTCTCCAGTCTCTGTTTACATCACCTGTGTAAAACCAACGCGCCGGGGCAGCGAAGCCGTATGTACTTCGCTGCCCCGGCCATAGAAAAAGTCCGGCTCAGATTCACTGTCTGCTCCGGACCTTTTCCCTCTCTTCATCGCCAAAGAGGCCCTCTTTTATTTTCGGATATACACAAGCAGTTCCTTAAGCTCCTCCTCCATGGTCAGGCTTCTGCTTTTATACCTGCGGTACGGGAAGTAATAGATCTGAAAGGTATCCGGCCTCCCATGGCTCTTCATCACATCCTCTATGTCATTTACCTTCATCAGCCCATCGGTGCTGTAGCTCAGGATAATGTGTTCAAAATCCGCGTTTTCCATGAGACGGTCAAATGCCTCCAGGGCTTTTCCCCTGACACAGAAATCCGATTTTTCTTCCCCGTAGGATCTCTGTGCCGTGACGCCTTTCACTTCCGGGAAATCATATCTCGCCCCTGTCTCCAGCACATGGTAATTGGGCAGATACTGCCGCTCATTGTAGGGCGGGTCCACATACAGGATATGTCCTGACAGCTCTCTTAAAAGCTCCACCCCGTCTCTGTTAAATGACCGGTTTTCCTTCGCGTTTTCCACTACAGGAAGCCGGTAGAGCTGGTACTGCTTGTAGGAGCGGCGGTCCCAGGTTTTGTTGTAGGCCCCGTAGGTTCCGGAGATATTGCTGACAAATGGAATCCCCTCCACCACACAGGCCACCAGGTAATAGTATTCCCCCTCTGAGATATACCCCTCATTTTTCCAGTCCTCTACCTGGTTCCTGGCAAAATCGACCCGCAGGGCATTGGCGTCATTCATGTACATCCTCCCGCCCATGGGGGCATAGGTGTTCTGAAAAAAACGCCGCCGGGAAGGCAGAACCTCCATATCCTCCACAGACATGGCGTTAAAATAATCAATGGGATCCAGGATGCCAAGGCCCTCTCTCAGCCCCTTAAACTCCGGAAGCTTGTCCAGCTCCACTGTGGCTCTCTGGAGCACATAGGAAAAATAGAGCAGATCATTGGAGTACACCTGATACCACTGCTTGAAATGCCTGGCCACTGTGGCTGTGCCGGAAAAAATATCGCAGAAGGTCTCACACCCCGGAGCCTTCTCGTCGATCACGGCCTGAATGTTGTCCAGAAGCAGGGTCTTGCGGCCGATAAATCTCATCCGTACACCACCTTGAAGCTCTTCTCCGGGACACAGGGAATCTCTGTCATCTCCATGTCATTGATGGAAATAAACCGCTGGCCCTGGAGATCTTCCAGAAATTTCTGAATATTTTTCTCTTCGCCCTGAACCTCCATCTCCACCCGGTTGTCATAAAGATTTTTTACCCACCCGGTCAGATTCCTGGACTGTGCCAGATAGGTGGAGCGGTAGCGGAAACCCACCCCCTGAACCGTGCCGGAAAAATAGATATGTCTTCTCTCTTCCATGGATATTCTTCTCCTTTCCTCCTATGACCGCCGCTGCCCCTGTTCTCCCAGATACAGGCGGATATTGTCCAGGACTTTTTGGCTCAGCAGCTCAAAGGCCTGCTTGGTCCTTCCCACCGATGTTTTCATGCAGATCACATTGTCCCGTCTGACCAGTTCTCCCGACGGGTCGCCGATGGCCGCCTCCGTGTCGCAGCA
>CAJUSJ010000137.1 GCA_910588865.1 uncultured Lachnospiraceae bacterium | reverse complement strand
GGATGGTTGCAGTTTAAGGTGTTGCCGCAGCCGCTGAAATTATAGTAATTGCCGTCAGGCGTCAGCATATAATACATCTTATTGTCCAGTCCCTTGAAACAGAAGACCGGCCCCTGTTCATTGCCCTCAGCGGTGTGGTTGAACACAACGTCTAAAATAACCTCAATATCATTGTCGTGGAGCGCCTTGATCAGCTCTTTTAACTCCGTTCCTTCCTTATTATACTCAGCGGAAGCGGCATAGCTGGCATTAGGAGCGAAAAAACTGACCGTGTTATATCCCCAGTAATCCAGAAGCCGTCGTCCCTCCACCATCCGGGAATTCATATTTTCGTCAAATTCAAATACTGGCATCAGCTCTACCGCGTTGATGCCCAGCTCCTTCAAATACGGGATCTTCTCTTTCAGGCCCTCAAAGGTGCCTTTGTGGGCAACTCCAGAGGAAGGATGGCGGGTGAAGCCTCTTACATGCAGCTCGTAAATGATCAGGTCGCACATCTCCTTGGCGGACTGAGGCGCGTCTCCCCAGTCGAAGACATCCCGGATCACCCGGGCGTGATAATTTTTCTTTTTCTTTTTCCCCCAGGAATCCTGTCCGGTGACCGCCACGGCATAGGGATCTAAGAGGATGGTATGCCTGTCAAAAAGCATTCCCTCCTCCGGCGCGTAGGGTCCGTCGATCCGGTAGGCGTACTCAAATGTCTCAATATCCAGTTCAAACACGATCATGGAATAGACATCCCCGATTTTGTAAGATTCCGGAAAGGGAAGGATGGCAAAAGGCTCCTCCTCGTCCCGGTGGAACAGCAGAAGTTCGCAGGATGTACCGTTGTGAGTGTGGACAGTAAAATTCACTCCATTGGGCAGAGCCATGGCTCCGTTGACGTCAAACAGGCCGGGCCGTACAGGAAAACCGGCCACCTCCCCCATGGGAGTGAAAGAGACGGGGTGATCCAGAAGGTATTTCTGTGTGTAAGGTATCAAGTAGTCCTCCTGTCTTTGAATGGTTGATAGGTGTCTTAAAGAAGTACAATAGGTGCCATATACTATCACAATCTATTATACGGGGAATAGGGGGTCGAGTCAAATTATATTTTGTCCAGAAAGGGCAAAATATGTGGTATAATGTCACCAGCCGGAGCGAAGGGAAGGCTGCTGCCCCGGGCCAGCGTCAGCGACCTTTCTTATATATAATATCAGGCAGACCCCCAGATCCCCTTACAGCCATGTATGAGCTGTAAGGGGAAAAGAACCAGGTGACGCTGTAAAACGCGTGCGGAATGGAGGAAAAAATGGATCGGATCCAACAGGTGAGAGCTTATGTGGATAGTGTGACAGGCAGGATAGGGGATAAGGAACTGAGAAAGGAGGCGGTTGTACATCTCTACGGCGTTTCTCAGGCTTGTGCCCTGATCGCCATGAAGCGGGGAGAGGACAAAGAGCTGGCGGTCATAGCGGGAATGCTCCATGACATATGGACTTACTCAAAAATGGATCCCAGAGAACATGCCCATAAAGGAGCTGCCATGGCCAGGGAGATCCTAAAGTCCATGGGAACTTTTGAAGACCAGGAGATCGATAAGATCTGCCATGCCATCTACCATCACAGCGGCAAAGGAATCCGCCAGGATCCCCTGGACGAAGTTTTAAAAGACGCGGATGTGCTCCAGCACTGTCTGTCGAACCCTCTAAAGGAGCCGGAGGTGAAGGAGTACGCCAGGTTTGAAAACTTGAAAAAGGAGTTTTTTTTACAGTGATTTCTTACAAAAGGCTTGCATTGTAAAAATTTCTATGTTATGCTTGTAAAGCTGACAAAAATCACGTCTGTTGATTCCAAGGGCGGTGCCCACAATGGAAGGTCCCCAAGGAAGCACGAGATACAGACGGAAGAAAAACCACACGGAGGTAATAACATGAGCGTTATTTCTATGAAGCAGCTTTTGGAAGCCGGTGTACATTTCGGACATCAGACAAGAAGATGGAACCCCAAGATGGCTCCATACATCTACACCGAGAGAAACGGCATCTACATTATCGACCTGCAGAAATCCGTAGGCAAGGTAGACGAGGCTTATCAGGCCGTTGCCGACATTGCCGCTAACGGCGGTTCCATCCTTTTCGTGGGAACCAAGAAGCAGGCTCAGGATGCCATTAAGACCGAGGCGGAGCGCTGCGGCATGTTCTATGTGAACGAGAGATGGTTAGGCGGTATGCTGACCAACTTCAAGACCATTCAGAGCAGGATTCAGAGACTGAAAGAGATCGAGACCATGGCCGAGGACGGAACATTTGACGTACTGCCAAAGAAGGAAGTTATCAAGATCAGAAAAGAGTGGGAGAAGCTGGAGAAGAATCTGGGCGGCATCAAGGAGATGAAGAGGATCCCGGACGCCATCTTTATCGTAGATCCAAAGAAAGAGAGGATCTGTGTACAGGAGGCGCACACTCTGGGAATTCCGCTGATCGGTATCTGTGATACAAACTGTGATCCGGAAGAGCTGGACTATGTGATTCCGGGCAATGACGATGCCATCAGAGCGGTGAAGCTGATCGTGGCGAAG
The DNA here is from genome assembly GCA_910588865.1 of uncultured Lachnospiraceae bacterium. Taxonomy (GTDB): domain Bacteria; phylum Bacillota; class Clostridia; order Lachnospirales; family Lachnospiraceae; genus UBA3402. Next base: position 983 of record CAJUSJ010000137.1, on the reverse strand, counting down.
ATGGCGGATGCAGTAATTGAAGCAAACCAGGGTGAAGCAGAAGATGCTTACGAGGGATTTGAAGAGACAGCAGAAGCAGAGGAAACTGTAGAAGCTTAATTCAGAGAATGCTTCAATCTGTGAAAAACGGATTGAAGCATTTTTTGAAACAGAGGCCCCGGTCAGCAGATCGGGAAAATAACAATATCGGAGGGAAAGATCATGGCAGTAACAGCAGCAATGGTAAAAGAATTAAGAGAGATGACCGGTGCGGGTATGATGGACTGCAAGAAGGCGCTTGCGGCTACCGACGGCGATATGGATAAAGCAGTTGAGTTCCTGAGAGAAAAAGGCCTGGCGGGAGCTGCCAAGAAGGCAGGCCGTATCGCGGCGGAAGGCATCGTGGTTACCGCTCTCACCGACGACGCCAAGAAAGCGGTTGTGGTTGAGGTTAACGCGGAGACAGACTTTGTGGCAAAGAACGAGAAGTTCCAGAACTATGCGGCAGACGTGGCGGCTCAGGCTCTGGTAACTACCGCGGCGGACATTGACGCGTTTATGGCAGAGACATGGAGCAAGGATCCAACCATGACCGTAAAGGAGGCTCTGTCCTCCCAGATCTCCATCATCGGCGAGAACATGAACATCAGAAGATTTGAGCAGGTGGTTGAGGAGAATGGCTTTGTGGCTTCCTATATCCACGGCGGCGGCAAGATCGGCGTGCTGATTGATGTGGAGACTGACGTTGTCAACGACGCTGTGAAGGAGATGGCGAAGAACGTGGCCATGCAGGCAGCCGCTTTGAAGCCCATGTACACAAACCGCGGCGAGGTGAGCCAGGAGTTTATTGAGCATGAGAAGGGAATTTTGATGGCTCAGATCCAGAATGATCCCAAGGAAGCCTCCAAGCCCGAGAAGGTGATTGCCGGCATGATTGAGGGACGTATCAATAAGGAGCTGAAGGAGATCTGCCTGATGGATCAGGTTTATGTGAAGGCAGAGGA
>CAJUSJ010000136.1 GCA_910588865.1 uncultured Lachnospiraceae bacterium | reverse complement strand
GAAACTGTTACGGCTTGAATTAAAACGCAAAATCAACTAACTTCGGAAAGATTCAGTTATTTTTACGCGGCTGTTATCCGAATATCCTCCAACCACAGATAAAGTTATTTCTCCACCAGGAGCTTAAAGACCTGTGCACCACCTTGCCGTTGCTGGAGGACGCGTCGATAACGGTTCCCCCCCCTGCCACAATGCCCACATGGCCGCTGACCACGATAATGTCTCCGGCCTGGAGATTGTTAAAGCTGGAAACCTTTGTGTATTTTCCCACGCTCCGCCAGCCGGAAGAGGTGATATAGCTCTGACGCACGCCTGCCTGGTTTAAGCACCAGTACACAAAGCCGGAACAGTCAAAGGAATTTGGGCCCTTGGCTCCGTAAACATAGGGACATCCCAGTTTGGAGCTGGCGATGGAGATCAGAGTGCTCGCTCCTCCTGACCCGCTCTTTGAGCTGCCGCCAGATGAGCCGCTGCCTGTCTTACCGCCAGAGCTGCCGGACCCTCCTGTGGCCGGGCCGTTTGTGGAACGCCGCACATCGGTGCCTGTCAGCTTTGCCATGGTCTGCATCCCCACTGACCCGTCGCTGGACAGGTAGTTGTTTTTCTGAAAGCTCTTCACCGCGTTCTCCGTGACCTCCCCAAAATAACCTGTTACATTGGCGGAGGACAGGTAACCGTACTTGCTGAGAAGCTCCTGCACCCTCTCCACGCTGTCCCCCTGATCTCCAAGGGAAAGGCCGTTTGGCACTGCCTCAGGGCTGTTGAGGGTCAACCTGGTAGAAGGCCCCAGGTAGCCATCCACCACCAGGTCATTTCGCGACTGAAACTGCTTCAGCGCGATTGACGTATCCAGGCCATAAGCCCCGTCAGGGTCCGTTGTCAGATATCCAAGCTCCTTAAGCCGCTCCTGGGCCACCTGCACCACCTCGCTCCTGTCCCCGTAGGCAAGAAGATTAGGCTTGATCTGGTCACTGTAGAGCAGGTTCATGGTCTGGCGTCCCACCTTGCCATCCTGCTCAAGATCATTGACCTCCTGCAGCTTTTTCACCGCCTCCACGGTCTTGTCCCCAAAATTTCCTGTGACTAAATCCTCTGTGGCCAAGTATCCCAGTTCATAGAGACGGCTCTGGATCCTCTGGATATCCTCTCCCTGATCCCCGCTTTGAGTGGCATAATACTTGGCCGACGGATCCATGATCGCCTCCCAGGTAGACGGGCCGATGATGCCATCCTGAGCCAGGTTATTTTGACGCTGGAAAGTTTTTACCGCCGCCTGAGTCACGCTGCCATAGTATTCCGTAGGCTCATCATTGTCCATAAATCCAAGCTCCATGAGACGCTGCTGAAGCTTTGCCACATTCTCATGCTCCAGTCCGATCCGGTAATACTCCGGCGCGGGCTCTGTCTCCGGCACAGGCAGATCCTTCAAAATGTCGTATTCCGGCCCCTCCGGAGTGATCCGCCCCACCCCATCCAGAACCTCCTCCTGAGAAGGACTTTCATCTGTTACGATATTCAGCTGCTGAGACTCCGTGGGCTGCTGGATCTGTCCCCGATAAGCGGCACTGTCACACCCGGAGAGGACAAAAGCCCCCAGGGCCGCCACACCAAAAAGCAAATTTATATATGAAATTCCCTTGTCTCCTCGGACTCTATTCATGAAAAATTACCTTCTTTCGTTAAATAACGTATATTTTAGCATATTTTCCACTGGCTGAAAAGAGTGCTTCCGGGAATTGTCAAGATATCTTAATATTTTTCAGCAATTTCCTGCCCCAGATCAGTCAAACGCAAAAAATCCGCTGTCATCCTTCACGAGAAATCCGCCCTTACACAAAATACTTACCGTGCGGCTAATACTCGACTTCGAATATCCCATGTGCCGGGCAAGGTCAACCGAACGTACCATGTCAATGAGAAACGCCAGCTGTATGAAACAATCACAGCGGAACCGCTGATACAATCCGCGTCCGTTGCTTCCAAAGTTTCCGAATCCGTTATTTTCGCGAACCGCCTGTTTTAAAGATACATATAACCCTTTACCCCGATGGACAGCACAAGAACAATGTCAACACCCGCGCCAAACTGAGGCTGCCCCGGATTCCCGGCAGCCGGGACAGAAGTGTAGAAGCGCTTTATTCCCATGACAATCACGGAAAGGGGATGTGAATATTCCCACGATCCACTCAAATCTTCCATGGACGAAGGGGCGTACCCTTCCCTTGCCGTATTTCGCTACCTGGAATCCTAAAAATGTAATAAATGACATGCCAGCATCTGACAGATTATTAAAACCATCTGCCGAAATAGCAACCGAATGGCTTAAAAATCCAACCGCGATCTTTGTTGTACATAAAAACAGATTCGGGACAATCCCCACAATACTTGACTTGATAAAGAAGCATAAACCTTTTTTGCGGCAACTTCAGAAATACCTCCTTCACTTCTCAAACATACACTGATCAGCAATGACATCATATGCATTTCCTCCATTCTTGAACAAAAATTCCATATTATTCAATAAAAAAGGAACCAGCTTAAAGACCGATTCCCGACAAATACATCTTTGATAAATTCCGCAAAATCATAATTGCCCAATCCATTCCCTGATAATAATACATGATCCGCATCAGGCAATCCACAAAATTGTTTGCGATCATATGGATAAAAACCGTATCCGCTGTATCATCACTTCCATGCTTTACCAAATGATCTTCAATATCCTGAACAAAAAGTTCTTTCTCACGCTCATACTTTGTGCCATTGCTTTGTCGATGATCAAATAGGGTGAGCAGACATTCGGTCTCTGCCGCGCTAAGACCATAGATTAACTGGATAAATCAAGATAAAGCAAAAATCTCAGAAACCATTTTCCCATGCTTTGATGGTATCTATCGGAAGATCCAATACATCTGCCACATCGTTTAATGAATCTCCCCTTTTTAACATCTTCAAAGCCGTTCTTTTAGCCCTCTCCATGTCACCTTTCCGCATTCCTTCATCTATGAGCATCTTTCCAACCTGAGTCATTCCCAACACCTCCTTGATGTATTCCCTTGTCTCCTCGTTGATCACTTTGTCTGTAAAACTTAAGATTCCCGCCAAAGCAAAGCTTTCCTGCTCCTTAGCTTTTTCAGCTGTTAAAAAACGGGAATAATTACTAGAAACCTGGTGACTTTTGGTGACCTATTGGTGACCTATTTTACGATTTTCATTGTTTTCTGGCAGTCTCTGGCGGCTTTTTATTTAATCCGATAAAGTATTAGACACAACACCGATTCTAAGCGGTGTTTCCAAGAAAAAAAGAACCACATTTCTGTGATTCTTTTCAGAGGCGACAACCAGATTTGAACTGGTGATCAGGGTGTTGCAGACCCACATCAAGCTGTGTGAAAGCCCCGATTTTACAAGGCCCCGGTTTCCGAGAATCTTTTTTGGTGACCTATTGGTGACCTATTTTTTTACACAACGGCAAACGTTTCATTTTCCCATGCTTTGATGGTATCTATCGGAAGATCCAATACCTCTGCCACATCGTTTAATGAATCTCCCCTTTTTAACATCTTCAAAGCCGTTCTTTTAGCCCT
>CAJUSJ010000135.1 GCA_910588865.1 uncultured Lachnospiraceae bacterium | reverse complement strand
GGCACAGGACTTTGACTCCTGCATTTCGCTGGTTCGAATCCAGCTAGCCCAGTTTTCGTCTTATGGCATGAAGTGCCCCGGCCTGGGCATGATTTTATGGCACAGATATGAGAAATCCCCGCATTATTCCTGACACTCAGGTTTTGCGGGGATTTTTTTCTTTACAACGATACCGTTCGCTCCACGACGGTTCCCATGATTCGTCGCGGGACAGCAACCTGGTGAAAAGTAACTTTACAACAGAGATGGAAATGTTTACAATAGATAGAAAAGTATGAAAATTGAAAGGGGAAGTTATGGGAGAGTTATTACAAGAGCTGAAGGCCGCCTATGGAGAAGACGCGCGGTTTCGAGACGGGCAGGAGGAGGCGATCCAGGGGGTACTGGATGGAAAACGTACGCTGGTGGTCCAGAAGACCGGGTGGGGGAAGAGCCTGGTCTATTTCATGGCCACAAAGATATTGAGAAAGAGGACACAGGGGCTGACGCTGATCATAAGCCCGCTGCTGGCCCTGATGAACAATCAGATTACCTCGGCATATAAGCTGGGACTTCAGGTTGAGACCATTAATTCAGAAAATGCCGATGACTGGGAGAGGATCACAGAGAAGCTGAAAAACAACCAGGTGGACGCCCTGATCATTTCCCCGGAGAGACTGGCAAATGACGGTTTTAAGCAGATGCTCAGCGACGGTATTGTGCAGATTCGTCTGTTTGTGGTGGACGAGGCCCACTGTATCTCTGACTGGGGACATGATTTCAGACCAGATTACAGGCGTATTGTTGATATCATCCGAATGCTGCCTTCCAACATTCCCGTTCTGGCCACCACGGCCACAGCTAACGACCGGGTCATTAAGGACATCAAAAGCCAGCTGGGCGAGGACATTGAAATCAGCAGGGGAAGCCTGATGAGGGAGTCTCTGGAGATACAGACCATAAAGCTGAAGACAAAGGAGGAACGCCTGGCCTGGCTGACAGATCACATGGGAGAACTGCCAGGCACCGGACTGGTCTACTGTCTGACAGTCAGCGACTGCCAGATGGTACATAAATGGCTTCAGGAAAACGGCATTTCCAGCAGATGCTATTATGCGGATGTGGAGAAGGATGGGGAAGAGAGCAAGGAAACCATTGTCAGCCTCTTTATGGAAAACCAGATCAAGGTTCTGGTGGCAACAGTCGCTTTTGGAATGGGATTTGACAAGCCGGATATCAGCTTTGTGATTCATTTCCAAAAACCGGGGAACCTGGTGGCTTATTATCAGCAGATCGGCCGTGCGGGAAGAGGCATTAACAGGGCCCTGGCAATCCTGTTACGCGGGGAAGAGGATGACCAGATCAACAGGTATTTCATTGACAGCGCGTTTCCTACAGAAGATCTTATGGCAGATATTGTAAACGCGGTCAGGGAGCAGCCGGATCCAGGCCTGAAAATGTCGGATCTGGAGAAAATAGTCAACATGAAACATGCAAGGATCAAGGCCTGTGTCAAATATCTGATGGTGGAAGGGGCGATTTACAAAGAGGGAAGCTGCTACCGCCCTGCTCCCCGCCAGTGGAAGCCGGACATGGAAAAGAGCAATAAGATCACAGAGATCAGGAAAAAAGAACTGAGGGAGATGAATGACTTTGCCGGCAGCAGGGAATGTTATATGAAATATATCGCGGATATTCTCGATGATCCCGCTTCCCGCGAATGCGGTCGGTGCGCCAACTGTCTGGGGCATTCCCTGATCTCTGAGGACATTGAGCAGGCCACTCTCACAGATGCCCAGAAGTTTATAAGGCAGGATTTCAATGTGATTCTGCCCAGAAAGCAGTGGCCGATGGGAGTTAAAGTTAACGACTATAACAAGATCCAGGAAGAATGGCGCTGCCAGACAGGAAGGGTGCTGAGCAATTACGGAGACGCGGGCTGGGGAAGGCTTGTCATAAAGGGCAAATACCGGGATAACTATTTTGATGACCAGCTGGTGGAGGCTTCGGCGGAACTTTTGAGGGATTTTGCGGAGGAAAATGAGATTCAATGGGTCACAAGTGTTCCCTCTCTCAGAAGGCCTGAGCTGGTGCCGGGATTTGCCAGAAGGCTGGCGGACCGTCTGGGACTCACATATCTGGATGTGATCGAAAAAGTTTGTGATGCCAAATGCCAGAAGGAGTTAAATACTAATTTTTTCCAGTATCAGAACGCGGACCAGTCTTTTGGCGTGAAACAGCCCCTTGAAGGCAATGTTTTGCTGGTGGACGATATGGTGGACTCCAAGTGGACATTTACCGTGTGCGGATACAAACTGAGAAGAAAGGGAAGCGGAAAAGTATTTCCATTTGCGTTAGCTAACAGCGCGGGCAGGAACGGAGATGAATAGATGAGATTTTCTGACAATGGGATGAGCGCCATTTTGTTGTGTTCCTACATTGGGATCAGACATAACGATACTTTAAAACCCCTTTCGCTGAAAGAGTGGAATGAATTTTTGGACAGGACCGCCCAGTACGGACAGCAGCCTGGTATTGTCATGAAACAGGACCAGACTTTTCTGAAAGAAGCAGGATATGGGCAGGAGTACGCGGAACGGATTAAAAAGCTGGTGTTCCGGGGAGGGACCGTGGCTTTTGAGCTGGACGATTTACAGAGAAAAGGGATCGAGGTCATTACACCTTATGACCAGGATTATCCTGTACTGCTGAAGCGCAGGTTGAAAAAGAAAACCCCGCCTGTGCTCTTTTATTCCGGGGATATCACCCTGGCAAAAAAAATCGGCATCGGAGTGGTAGGGTCCCGGAATGTGGATGACAACGGGATCCGGTTCACCCAGGCCCTGGTGGAAAAAGCGGCGTCAGAAAGACTGATCGTGTACTCGGGAGGAGCAAAAGGGGTTGACACGATCTCGGAGAGAGCGGCTATTGAATCCGGCAGCGCCGCGGTGTCCTTTGTGGCGGACTCTCTTCTCTCAAAAATCAGGAAAAAGGATCTCATAGACTCCATCATCAGCAAGCAGCGTCTGCTGATATCGGATGTGAAGCCGGATGTGGGATTTACGGCGGCCAGGGCCATGAACCGGAACAAATATATTTACGCCTCCTCCTACGGAACCTTTGTGGCTGCTTCGGATTACAATAAGGGAGGAACATGGGCCGGAGCGACGGAGGCCATGAGAAACGGCTGGACGAAAGTTCTGGTGTGGAACGGCGGAGGATATGAAGGGAACAAGAAGCTTATCGAAAAAGGGGCAGTGCCATATGAACTGTCGGAAGCTTCTGTGTACGACATGGTCACAAGGAAAGAGGAAAACTTCCAGCAGATCGATATGTTCTCCTTTGCCCAGGGCGGTGGAAAGCGGCAGGAGGCAGCCAGTCAACAGAAAGAGCTGTCCAAACAGCCGGAGGTACGGGAAAAAGGGGAAGAGGAGATGACTCTGCCGCAAAAAGACGTCCCGTCGCCAGAGGAAAGAAGAGCAGAACAGGCGGCAGCGGATGGCCGGATCGATCTGTATGATGTGGCCGGATCTTATATCATGGCTCATATCGGAGATGGCATGACAAGGGATGAGGCGGCGGAAGTCTTTCAGGTGGCAAAGAAGCAGATGGAGACGTGGCTGAAACGTCTGTGCCAGGAGTCCAGGTTAAAGTGTGTAAAAGGACGCTATGTAAGGTGGGAAAATACATGAAGCTTATTGGATTTACTTCATGGCACAATGAAAATTACAAGTTTATTGGTGATTTGGAAGATGAGCAATTTGGAGAAAATGATATACAGTGGATGAATTATGAGGAAACTATGGCGGCCTGGGAAGCAACGGTTCTCTATTTGCGATGCCACGGAATTAAATTTTCAGGAATTTATCATCAAAAAGGCAGGTATGGCGTACCGTATTTTGATAATGGGAAAAAACTATGCCTGGATATTCAGTCATGGGGCTACCTGATGGAAGAAGCATTGGAAATGAAACAGGATAGTATCACGGATATGCCAGGCTGCAAGTGGTCGTATTGGGCTGAACCAGATGAATTTGTACTGCCATATGGAGAACTGCCTGATCATATTTTTCATTGGAAGAACGATCCAATCGCCAAAAGTAAGATGGATCTGTACCTGAAAGGCAGATCTTACTGACGTGATATAAAAAGGGAAGTTGCCAAAATGTATACATTTTGGCAACTTCCCTTTTCTCTTAATATT
>CAJUSJ010000134.1 GCA_910588865.1 uncultured Lachnospiraceae bacterium | reverse complement strand
TGGGTTACCATCCTGTCGTTGTCCTCAGCGGCAGTATGGAACCCACATACCATGTGGGAAGCGTCATTTACTACAAGGCAACCCCCTTTGAACAGATCAATGTAGGCGACCCCATCACATTTGTCGGTGCTGAGGGGGGAGCCATGGTAACACACCGTGTCATTGAGAAAGACGAGAGCGCCAGGGCCTTCGGCACAGAGGGCGATGCCAATGGAAGCAGGGATCCGGGCATGGTTCCCTACACCAACGTAGTAGGCAAGGCCAGCAAAATCAGTATCCCCTACGGAGGATATTTTGTAAATTATGGAAAACAGCCCATAGTCATAGGAATCATGGTACTTATCCTGCTTGCGGGTACCGTGGTGGATCATTTGGCAAAAGACGACAAGGACAGTAAGAAGCAGGAAGAACAAGAACAGGAAGCGAAGCAGTAGCAGAATGCCGATAGGCCATATTGACAGGGAGAACAAAATATGAGGAAAATAAAAATATTTATCGCAGGCTTGGCAGCTATGGCGGCGGCTGCAACGATTGGGGGAACCTGGGCAGTATGGACGCAGCGGTTATTGGCCAAGAATGAATACATGACTTCGAAATACAGTACATTTTTGAGGGAGGAGTTCGAGTCACCAGAAGATTGGCTGCCAGGTGAGGAGACGAGGAAAGCGGTTTGGGTGAAGAATGAGAGCACGATTCCCATTATCGCCAAGATTACTATGAATCAAAACTGGGTCCGCCGGGAGGATGTGACTGCTATGGTAGTTCCTCCGGAAGGCGGCGCACCCAAGGAGATTTTCCTGGAACCCCGAAAGGGAGAACCTCTTCCTGTGATCTTTGACGCGGAGGACGGCAGACAGTACGCCGCGGTGCTCAATTTCAACAAGGACGGTGTCGTGGTGCTGGCGGATAAGAGAGCCAGCGAGCCGGGACTTCGCCTTGATATTCCGGAAGTGTCCAGTCCCGCCGAGGCGGCAGGCAAATGGCTTCTCCTGTCAGAGACCCCAAACGAGGATGGCAATTTTACATTTTATTATATGGGCGAGGTGCAGCCAGGTGAGGAGACCCCGGTTCTCCTGTCCAGCGTGGAGATGAATCCTCAGCTGGAGACCACAGTCACCGGAAGTTATACGTACTACGAGAAAGAGGAAAGCGCGGCAGGCGGATATAAGAAGATCACAGTTAATACCGTGAATTCCAAATACGGATATGACTGCTGTCATTTTACCTTAGGTGTCAACATGCAGACCGTTCAGTCCACCAAAGACGCGGTCAAGACAATCTTTAAGTCTGATGAGGTTTCCGAGTATATAGCGGGCTACATTGCCGGAAGCGGCGTGTTCGACGACTCGGCCAGCCCTGTCAAGACCTTATATTTCAGAGAAAGAGATGGCGTCATGAGCTACACTCCATACCGGACATCTGATGGCCGGGTGGAGGAAGGAAACTGGTTCATGAGCTTTACCAATATGATTCCCGGCGGCGTCTACAAAGATAAGCTGAACATCGAGAACGGGAGTTTCAAGAATTACCGCCTTTATATGCGGATTATCCCCAGAGCGGGACAGACAACCATTCAGGACGAACTTTTAAAGAAGATCGCCATGAAGGTGTATTTTAAAGATAAATTGATCTATGACGGTGATGTCACTGGTTATCATTATTCCGGCAGCGGTAACGAGGATATGCAGGGCCTGGTGCCATTAGGTGTATACCGCCGGGGCAGCAAAGACGAGATCCGTGTGGAACTGGTTCTGGATCCTGACATCGGCCTCAACGATGACGGCACTTACAAGTACGCCGACGTTCTCACCAAGGTTGACTGGGAGTTCATGGTTCAGGAAGTGAGAAACGGCGGAGGAGGTAATCCTCCAGGCGGTGGCGGCGGCGGTGGGACCACACCGGGAGGCCCTGGTGATAATCCGGAGCCAGGGGTAGAGATCCCCGATGAACCTGTACCGTTAGATGGTGTCACCATTGAGGATGGAGATGTACCCTTGAGCCTTCTTCCCGATCCGGAAGTACCTCTTGGATTTATGGTTCCCCAGACCGGAGACGAGTTCCCTGTAGTGCCTCTGGCGGTGACAGTGGTAGTCAGCTTGCTGCTGATGATGGGATTCGGATTTCTGGGATTTGGGAAGAAGAAAAAGGCAGAGCAGTAAAGATGACAATTGAATAGAAAAGGCGGAATTAGGATGAAACGGCTTTTTAGAATATTATTTGCGGCCGCGTTCTTGGTCTGTATGGCTTCCATAGCCCTTCTCTTTAACTACTATAAGGAGAACCGGGAGGGAAGCACCGAATATCAGACCCTGATGGCTCAGGCAGTGACCATCAGAATGGATGCGGGAGATTCTGATCAGCAGTTCAGTCAAAATACCGAGATAACTCAGCAGGCGGGCGTATTAAAAAACCCGCCTGCCCTTTTAATAGATTTTGACGAATTGCGGAAAGTTAACGGGGACGTGGTGGCCTGGATCGATTTCCCCGGACAGTCCATCAGCTATCCCATTGTCCAGGGGGAGGATAATGAACATTACTTAAAATACACATTTGAGGGGAAGCGCAACAGCGCTGGGTGTGTCTTCATGGATTCCCGCAACTCGGGGCTGATGATTGACGGCAATACCATTATTTACGGCCACAATATGAAGAACGGCTCCATGTTCGGAACCCTTAAACGGTATATGGAACAAGAGCATTATGAACAATTTCCCTACTTTGATGTGTATACGCCGGAGGGGACTTACCGATGTGAGATCCTGGCCTGCGCTAGGATTCAGGCAAAGGAGGAGAATTACCCGGTAAAGTTCGGGTCAGAGCTGGAGAGAAACAAGTATATCTCCAATATGAAGTCCCTGGAGAATTATGAGATTCAGACCAGCCAAACCACCTCCCAGGCCCCATTGGTGCTTCTGTCCACCTGTACCGGAGGCCAGAAGGCCTATCGGTTTGTGGTGCTGTCCAGGGCGATTAAAGCGGAGTGACCACCTGTGGCAGGCGTCTGGACAGACAAATAAAAAATGTGATTGCGGATTTGCTCTGCCTATGTTAGACTGTAGGCAGAGCAAAGATTTCTTAAGGTCCTGACTTGATAGTCGGGATACTCAGCGGCGGAAGCCGCGTCTTGGAAGATTCCTGTTTTCTAATTTAGAGATCCTATGTTACTGTTCAGGTAGGTCTGTGCGCTTGCCGCGCTGACCGTATGATAAACTGGGCCAGAGAGCAAAAATCCCATCGCCATCGGCGATTTTCATGGATTTTTGCTAGTTGCTGTGAACGTATGTGAACAGTAACGGATCCTATGTTTTTTATCCACTGATAAAACAATATATAGTTGAGATATACCTTGGGAATGGGGTATAATGATGTAAACAGTGTATGTCCTTTCCTCATGGCCAGAGTGTATCTTGCGGGAAGGGAGAGGACAAAGGAAATGATTATCTCACCGAAATACGATGACATGATGAAGGAGCTGTTTCACAATGAAACGGTGCTGAGGTATTTTTTAAGTGACATCCTGAGGGTCTGTCCAGATAGGATCTGGAACCTGAGATTAAAGACCCCCTTTTTGAGAAAGCGGGGAAGGAAGGAGAAGCAGGGGATCCTGGATGTAGTGGCGGAGTTTGGTGACGACACTAAGGTGAACGTGGAGCCGCAGGTGAGGATTGTGAGAAACTGGGACAAAAGGCAGTTGTTTTACCTGGCGAAGATGTACACGGAGGAACTGATTAAGGGGGAGGATTATTCTCGATTGAAGAGATGCGTGGGGATCAGCCTTCTGGATTTTAATCTAAGCGACCGACCCAAATACCACACCGTATACCGCCTGAGAGACGAGGAGGGCAACGAGTTCACGGACGCGCTGGAGATACATGTGTTGGAGTTGGGTAAACCGCTGACAGGGAAAGAGAAGGCGGATGAGTGGATCCAATTTTTTAACGTGGAGACAGAGGAGGATTTGAGGATGATAAAGGCGAAGACGAAAAACCCTGGGATTTTGGAGGCCATAAGAGAGCTGAGGAGGCTGAGCCTGGATTCCCCCATAAAGTGGAGGTATGACGCGTACATGAAAAGAAAGCGGGATGAGAAGGCCAGGGAGGCGTATGTGTGGGAAGAAGGGGAGGCGAAAGGAAGAGCAGAAGGGAAAGCGGAAGGAAGAACGGAAGGAGAGAGCTATAAGCTGGTTAGTATGGTATGCCGGAAACTGAGAAAAGGGAAAGAACCGGAGAGGATTGCTGAGGAGCTGGAGGAGGAAGTGGAGTTGATCCAGAGGATATGCCAGACGGCGAAAGAATTTGGGCCTGGGTATGACGAGGAGAAGGTTTTTAAGGCATATATGGGGCAATGAGGTTTTAAAATGTGATTGCGGATTTGCTCTGCCTGTGTTAGACTATAGGCAGAGCAAAGATTTCTTAAGGCCCTGACTTGATGGTCGGGGTATTCAGCGGCGGAAGCTGCGTCTTGGAAGATTCCTGTTTTTTATTTAGAGATTCTATGCTTTTTATCCACTGATAAAACAACATACAGTTGAGATATACCTTGGGAATGGGGTATAATGATGTAAACAGTGTATGTCCTTTCCTTATAGCTAGTACATTACTGCATTAATAATCGAGTAATATTATACCACTAAAGGTACACC
>CAJUSJ010000133.1 GCA_910588865.1 uncultured Lachnospiraceae bacterium | reverse complement strand
CTGGCCATCGCAAGGGTGGCGGTGGCAGACCCGCCGGTGCTGATCCTGGACGAGGCAACCTCAAGTATTGACACCCGCACGGAAAAGAGCGTGCAGGACGGCATGGACCGGTTGATGAAAGGCAGGACGGTATTTGTGATCGCCCACAGGCTTTCCACCATCAAGAATTCGGACGTGATCATGGTACTGGATCACGGGCGGATCGTGGAGCGGGGGAACCATGAGAGCCTGCTGGCGAAGAAGGGGATGTATTATCAGCTTTATACCGGTAAGTTGGAGCGGGAATGATTCGAAGCACTGATCAGTCTTGGAAAGATCGAGATACCAGAACCCCGCGATATAATCCCAGGTGTTTTTGCGAAAAAGTGGGTGATTTTCGAAAAATAGGTTCTGAAAGCCCCATGAAATAAGGGCTGAAGATTCCGGGAAGTTATTATAGGCGAAGGGAGGATATTGCGGAGAAATGGGCGGTATGGTATACTGAAAACATATACTTGAGAGTGAAGATATGTGTTATATACAAAAGATTAGAAAGATTATGGTACTGCGTTTTGACAATAGCCATAGACTTGGAGGAGGTGAGAGGATTGGGGCATAAGGATACGGTAACTGAGACTTATATGGAACAGAACATTGTATTTGTCGATGGGTTTAACTATTACATCTTTGGCGGGCAGCAGGTAATCCGGCCGAACAGGCTGAGACAAAATCTCATGGTTTTAAGGCAAAAAGCGGATAAGTAGAATGTTCAGAACCAGAAAGCTTTCAGGAGAGACTTATGTGCGGCAGATATTATGTAGACGACGAGACAGCGAGAGAAATCGAAAAGCTGATCCGGCAGGTGGATCAAAAGTTAAGGCAGGATTCCATGGCGGCTGTCAAAAAGATTGGGGAAAAGGACATTTATCCTGCCCAGATGGCTCCTGTTCTGGCGGGAAAGGGCGGCTCTCTGTATTGTGGATGGCAGAGATGGGGATTTCCTGGTTTTCAGGGAAAACAGGTGATTTTTAACGGGAGATGTGAGTCCGCCATGGAAAAGCCTTTGTTCCGCGGCAGTATCCGCCATGGCCGCGTGGTGATTCCTGCCGCGTGGTTTTATGAGTGGAACCGCGGGAAAGAAAAGAACACCTTTTACAGAGGGGACGCCCCGGTTTTGTTTATGGCAGGGTGCTGCAGGCAATATGAGGACGGAGCGCGTTTTGTGATTCTCACCACCAAAGCCAATGCCTCCATGAAGCCTGTCCATGACCGGATGCCGCTGATCCTGGAAGAGAAGGAGATCGCTCCATGGATCTTTGATGACAAAAAGGCAGAAGATCTCCTCCATAAAACACCCTGCCTTCTGGAACGGCGATCCGATTATGAACAGCTGACCATGTTTTAGGCAGCCCATCCCATGGTATCATTTACCAGTTGTAATAAGAACGTATGTTTGCTAATATATAAATACAGGAGGTGAACGTACGTTTGAATAAGATTATCTTTCATATTGATGTAAATTCAGCCTTCCTCTCCTGGGAGGCTGTTTACCGTCTGGCCCATAAAGGGGGAAAGCAGGACTTAAGGCTGATCGCTTCTGCCGTAGGCGGGGACGTGACCCTGCGGCATGGGATCATTCTGGCAAAATCGATTCCCGCGAAAAGATATGGGGTAAAAACCGGGGAGGCAATCTGGGAGGCTAAGATGAAATGCCCGGGGCTGGTTCTGGTGCCCCCAAACTATGGACTGTATGAAAGCTGTTCCGCGGCATTTATGGAAATTCTCCGGGACTATTCTGACACGGTGGAGCAGTACAGTATTGATGAGGCTTATGTGGACATGAGCGCCAGCTGCCATTTGTTTGGGACACCAGAGGAGACGGCGGCGGGGATAAAGGAACGGATTTATGAGACCCTGGGATTTACGGTGAATGTAGGGATTTCTGACAATAAACTTTTGGCAAAAATGGCTTCCGATTTCCAAAAACCGGACCGGGTACATACGCTGTACCCGGAGGAGATAAAAGAAAAAATGTGGCCTCTTCCGGTGTCAGACTTGTTTTTTGTAGGGAGGGCAACGGCGAAAAAGCTGTTTTCCGTAGGAATACGGACCATAGGTGAACTGGCGGCGGCGGACCCGGAATGGCTCAAGGGAATATTAAAGAAGCATGGGGAAGTGATCTGGGGATTTGCCAATGGGGTGGATTTTTCCGGGGTTTCCATGGAACCTGAGGCAAACAAGGGATATGGGAACAGTACCACCATGCCTTATGATGTGACGGATGTGGAGACAGCGGACAAGGTGCTGCTGGCTCTCTGCGAAACCGTTGCCGCCCGCCTGCGGATGGACCAGGTAAGGGCAGGGGTGATTTCTGTGGGAATCCGGTATTGGGACCTTTCCCATGTTTCTCATCAGAAGGTATTGTGCGATGCCACGAACCTGACTGTGGAGATCTATAAGGCAGCCCGCGGATTATTCAGGGAATTGTGGAATGGGAAGCCGGTCCGGCACTTGGGAGTGCGCACAGCCAGAATAAAGGGCGGGGAGGCATACAGGCAAAGCGGCTTTTTTGATGAAGATGACTATGACAAACTTTCCAGGCTGGATGAAACCATAGATGACATAAGGAACTGCTTTGGCATGGACGCTGTAAAACGGGCCGTATTTCTAGGCCAGTCCATAGACCATATGAGCGGGGGGATATCCAGGGAGAAGAGAAGTGTTGACTATGACAAGGAAGAGATCCAATAGGAGGGCGCGGTATGGCATTTGGAATTAATGTCCATTCCCGGCAGCCAGACAGGGGAACCGGTATCCGGGGAACACAAAAGAGAATCGCGTGTGAGTGCTGGTTCACCAGCACCGGGAGGATTATGCCTCTGATGCTGAAAATAGAAGATGAGGACGGACAGATCCAGACCATCAAGGAGATCAAGGTTCACTCCCAGGAGAAAAAAATGTATGCCGGGGTTCCCTCTATTGAATATGACTGCACGCTGTTTGCCAGGAACCGGGAAATAAGGGCGCGGCTCATTTATTATCAGATGGAAAGCCGGTGGGTATTGAATATCCCATGATACTATGGCTTCAATGCCGGTTCGCGGTCTTTTTTGAACTGTGTCGTCCAAACAAGATCATGGTAATTCATTGACAATATATATACTATTGTATATACTAAACGCAAGAAAGGAAATGATTTTATGCCGGCAACCATTTAGAAGTGGGGAAACTCACGGGGATAAGGATACCGAAAGCATTTCTTAAAGCATTAGGAATGATGGAGAATGATTTTGTAGAACTTAAATAAGAGGCTTCAGCCTTTAAGGGAAAAACATCAGGAGAAGGACAGCTTGACAGAGGAGGATATGTAAATGGTACAGAGAATCTGCCTTGGCAATGTGAATTGCTATATCATTTCAGGCGAAAAGGGCGCGATACTGGTGGACACAGGACGGGAGACGAGTCGGCAGATGGTATTAGAGGCCTGCAGGCCATATAATGTGCGTCTTATCGTACTGACACACGGCCATGTGGACCATGTTCAGAACGCCCCGTTCCTGTCAGAAGCTTTGTCCTGCCCGGTGGCTATGAGCGGGGCGGATATTCCGCTGCTCCGCGATAATATGCTGCAGCCCCTGTCCGCGCGTAGTCTTTTGGGAAAGCTTGTCTTGGGGGCCTCTATAAAAAGTTTCCATAAGGATAAGATTCCCCCATTCGTGCCGGATATGGTGTTGGAAGAGGGGGCTTCGCTGGATGCTTATGGGGTCCAGGCAAAGATCATCAGCCTGCCTGGCCATACCAAGGGTTCGATAGGGATCGATGTCATGGAAAGGGATCTGATCGTTGGTGACGCTCTCATGAATTTGTTCTATCCCACAGTATCCATGCTGTATCATGACAGAACAGCCATGCTGCAAAGTGCCGCCAGGATCAGTGGAATGGGGGCGAGGCGGATTTATTTTGGACATGGGAGATCCATAAGAAACCGGGAGTGGCTGGGGCATGAAATACATCGTTCCAGCGCCATATAAATTTAAACGGATAAGGAACAAAGATAAAAACACAAGGCAATCTTGAGGAACTGGCAGGCAGTCCAGCCCCGTCAGTATGGTGTAAGCATCTGAGAACAGGTGATATGGGATAAATAAAGGTGGGAAATATGTGGACATGTCCAAAGTGCGGGCGCGTTTTTAAGAGACAGGAGCAGAGCCATTACTGCGGGAAAGCGCCAAAAACCATTGAGGAATATATTGGGGCACAGCCGGAAGGAGTACGGCAGTACCTGAAAGAAGTAAGGGATGCGCTGCGCGCCGCGCTGCCGGAGGCGGAGGAACGGATTTCGTGGAGCATGCCGACTTATTAGAAAAAGCATAATATCATCCAGTTCGCTGGTTTTAAAAACCATGTGGGTCTGTATCCGGGGCCGGAGGCTGTCCGGGAGTTTTCCCGTTGTCTGAAAGAATACAAGACCAGCAAGGGGACCATACAGCTTCCCTACAGCATGCCGGTTCCGGCGGAATTGATTTCCCGTATTGCCAGGTGGTGTTATGAGACGGGGAACCATCCGTAACATAAGAAATATTTGAAAGGCGGGGAGTATGGATCGGGAAGTATTATATTTTTTTGACAGGAAGCCGGAAGCGCTGCCGCTGTATGAGGCTTTTG
>CAJUSJ010000132.1 GCA_910588865.1 uncultured Lachnospiraceae bacterium | reverse complement strand
TCAAAAGATCATCAGTACAATTCAGTCGTAAAGATTTTGTATTAGCTTCATTTGTCACCTATTTCCATGAGGGTATGAACAGCAATTGTAAGCATAAAGAAATATGTTTGTGATTGCTGTTTTCATATTTTTTTGTTGTGGGCTTGACATATGGGTGCTTGAGGTCGTGAATTCTGATGGGAGGCAGGCCGGTTATCTTGATCACCCGTTTGATCTGATGCAGCAGATAACTCTTGGTAAAATAAAACAGGCGTTCATCTGGATCCGGCTCATAGAGGGTCTCAAAGTACTGTACTGCCTCATAATACAGGAACCGGGGGATTGTGACGCGGCGGATACTGGAATCCGTTTTTGGCGTGAGGATATATTCGGTTCCTTTCACCACCTCATAGTTTTTATTGATGTTCAGCCGGTATTCATTGGCCCCAGTGCGGATAAAGTCATTCCTGATAAGAGCCAGCAGCTCCCCCCTCGCGGATCCCGGACCAGAACAGGATATTGAAGGCCAGCCGGCCGGCAGCATTCTTTTCGTACCCAAGGAACTGCTCAAACTGGTCGAGGGTCCAGATCTTCATGGCATCAGCATTTGCTTTGCCGATGGAACCCACGGCCCTGCAGGGGTTCTTGGCCAGCTTGTAATAGACCATGGCATAATTCATGATGGCAGAGAGCTGGTTATTAATGGTCTTTAAGTATGTATCGGAGTAGGGGGTGCCTTTTTCGTTTCGATAATCCAGCAGTTTATTCTGCCAACGGCGGACGGCCAGCTCATCAATATTGCGGATTTTCATACTGCTAAAGTAAGGAAGAAGCTTGTCTTCTATGATGAAACGCTTGGTTTCCATGGTGGTAGGCTTGAGGCCTGTTGCCAGATCCTCCATGTAATTGTCCACCAGGGCGGCAAAGGTAATATCAGAATTTACCCGCAGAGTGTTGAGAAAATTGCGCTCCCATTCTTTGGCTTCCCTCTGGGTGGAAAAGCCCCGTTTCCGCTTCTGTACATTCTTCCCGGTCCAATCCCTGTAATAGACTTGTAGTCAGATATTTCGGGGACAGTTATAGTCCCACTTGCCCATTCGCCATACCACAGCTGCTTATATAGCTTGGACTTATTCAGTTTATCACTATATTACTGAGCGGTGAGGAAAAAAGAGATTGTCGGATAATAGCAGATGTGCTATGATATGAAACAGCCGTGTTACAAGGTGGTAAGCCTCCCTAAACTCGCGAAAGAGGGGAGGTGGCGCGTATGACTACATATGAAGTATTAAGCCTGTTATTTTTGGGCGGTACATTCTTGGTCGCGCTGCTTGCCTATATTGATAGGAACCACAAGCGAAAATAAATAAGCCTACCTTGTCACTTGCCCGGTGAAGGTAGGCTTATAAGCTATACTGGAGGTCAACCACTTTGTGGGCGGTTGTTTTCCTATAGCCAATATAACATATTCAGAAGAGGGACGCAAGCCCTCTTTTTTGTTATATTGAATCCTTCCGCACTATAATGGCGTGGAAGGAGGATAAGACCATGGTAGAGAAAATACTTGAGAAGATCGTCAATGAAATGTCCCCATACCTGGATCAGGGGCAGATGGAACACCTGAGTAATGTCCTATATGTCAATTTCCATGGCATAGAGGTTCAGGAACAGTGTACAGAGCTAATTCCAAGCGGCGTAGACGGAGACACCGCTAAGATCAAGATGTTTGTGGCCAGCAAGAAGGCCGTAAACCGGCAGGACAACACCCTACGGCAGTACATCCAGGAAATCTATAACATGTTGAATTTCCTGGGAAAACACCTGGAGGACATCACAGGCATGGATCTGAGATATTACTATGGAGTCATGCGGGAGCAACGAGGTATTAAAATGTCCACCATGCAGACCCGATTACATTATCTGTCCTCATTTTGGGATTTTCTAATCACGGAGGAGCTGGTACATTCGAACCATATAAAGAAAGTCGGATTGTTGAAACTGGAGAAAACTATCAAAAAGCCATTCTCAGCGGCGGAGCTGGAAGCCTTGAGGGTTAATTGCCAGGAACTGCGGGATCGGGCCCTGGTGGAGTTTTTATACTCTAGGCAGCACAAAATAACGGCCGCCGCCAGGGTTGGAAGACCCTGGCGGCTGCTGCTTGTCATCGGAACTGTTTACGGGAACGGGCGTCCTATCTGTCACTGGGCGGACTGGCTTATATAATTCAGGAAAAAGACAGCAGCCTTGGTCATCTTTGACTTTTTACTGTTGTAGGCAAGGATGATCTGGGTCTTGATCTCAGGGCTCAGGCGGATGATCTTTACCTGGTCGGTCTTATAGTGTCTGGCGGATATCTCATTTAACAGAACAACCCCCAGATTGGAACCAGCCATGCTGATGAGATTGCGGGCATGATTGCCGGTGAACGTCACATTGGGCTCAAAACCAGCCTTGTGGCAGCAGAGCATGCTCACGGAATAGGCAAAGGATTCCTTTCCCAGAAGGAGAAATTTTCATCCCGCAGCTCCTTGATGGAGATGGAATCTCTGGAGGACAGGGGGTGATCTGCTGAGAGAACCGCTGACAGATAGTCATAACCAATACAGATCCTGGAAAATCGCTGCCACATCTCATTATCTCCGCTGGCGTCTCTTATATAGGCGAAATCCAGAAGGCCATCCTGGAGCATCTGTGCCAGTTTCATGGTATCTCCTTCTATGAGATTCAGGGAAAGGGAGCTGTACTTTTTCATGAATTCAGACAGGATCTCGTTGATGTTGTAGTGGGACATGCTTGGGATAGCGCCGATGGTTATGGTGCCCTGGGACGACTTGGCGTATTCGGAGAGCATCTTCATCCCCTGCTCTTCGATCTCCACCAGCTGGGCCGCATAGGGGAGAAAACGCCGCGCCGCGTCGCTGAGCCTCACATTTCTGGTGGTCCGTACAAAGAGCTGGCCCCCCAGATCCGCCTCAAGAGCCTTGATGTGCCGGGAAAGTGTTGACTGCGCGATGAACAGGGTGTCAGCGGTTTCCTGAAAATTACAGTTTGACGCCAGTTCAAGGAATTCTTTTACATAGTTCAGTTCCATTAGTGAAATTCTTCCTCCGTAAACAGCATGAAGAGATGATAAACTCCAAGGCTTGGTGCCTTATCCATAAGTTCCCGGTCAAACCCTGGCGCGATGGACCTGCCGGAAATGATGTCTTCTGACAATTGTATCCCGTTTTTATCCGCCTGGGCAATGGCGTACTTGGTCTCGGCCTGTATTCCGGACATTCGCAGCGCGTTCAATTCATCAAGCTCCGCTTTTTGGTCAGGACTCAGATTCAGGCCCAATGCCGCCCGGCTGTCCACCTGACCGTTCTTGGCCGCCAGATACATCCTCATGACAGCGGGTGGTATGGTTTTTTGCAGTTCTTTCAGGTTTTCCTGAAATTTTTTTGCCTTTTTATAGGTTGATCTGGCGTAAGCTACCATAATAAAATCTCCTAATCAATCATGTTAAGCGTTTCTGGTGTACCTGCACAGGGGAAAATTACCGCACCCGTAAAAGCTTCCATACCGCCCCTCCCGCTTTACCAGCTCTCCTTTGCACCGGGGGCAGATCAGCCCTGAGGGGGGATTTTTCTCTTTATACAGCTTTGCCATGGCCTCATAACACTTCTGGTTCATGATACAGTCGTTGAGGGCTCGGTGGGCACCCTCGGTGGAAAGATGGAAATAGGCCGCCAAGTCCACCAGACGGTGGTGAGACAGCTGGGGGAGGCATCTCCTGGCCAGATACAGGGTGTCTATGTAGTTGTTTGGAAGTGGGACACCCAGCCTCTCTTCGGCCGCGATGTAGAGAAATTTCATGTCAAAGCTGTGAATATTATGGCCAACCAGCACATGATTCCCCGCGAATTCGAGAAAATCTTTCATCACCTGGACAATGGACGGTCCGTCCTTTACCATGTTGTCCGTGATTCCGTTGACCGCTGTGGCCCCATAAGGGATATGGCGTCCGGGATTTACCAATGTGGAAAAGGTATCTGTCACCTTCTGGTTCTTTACCTTTAAGGCGGACATTTCGATGATCTCATCCGATACAGGGCTTAACCCTGTGGTCTCTAAGTCAAATACCACATAATCTGTGACATATTGGGTCAGCCGTTGTCCCCGCTGTTTATTCTCCATTGTATCCTTACCTTTCTGTTTCACTGTTGTACATATTTCTATTATAAGAGAAAACAGGATAATTTGCAAATCCGATATTTTTCCTTTACATTGTCCCGGCAAAAACCATATATTTCTGACAGCCGCCCGGCACAGGCAGTCCGACCGAAATCCCGGACAGCGTGGAGCAGGAAGGGCTGTTTGCCAGGTATTCTGTGAGAGCCGATACTCCCAACCAGATGATATGTCTCCGCTCTGATGGGACAGAGGAGGTTCTGTTCGCGATGGAGGGAAGCAAGGAGATCTACATGGCGGGAGGCAGGCTGTACCTGTCCTCCGATGTGGAGAGCTATTCGGTGAACATGGATGGCAGCGGCAAAAGGGACTATGGGTACATGCAATGGCTGGCCCCGGAGGATGACGGGAAAGGAGTGATCGGATATGACGGTCAGAAGCTTTACCGCATAGACGGAGAGAGCGGCGACAAGGAGGAGCTGGCTGACGACTTGGGCGGCATATACAATTACTATTTTCCGGGGACTGTTGACGGCTGTCTCTATTTTTCCTGCTGTGACAACACCCAGAATAATGCTCATGTATGGTAAAGAAGCAAGCAACCGAAAACAAGAGATAGACCGCCA
>CAJUSJ010000131.1 GCA_910588865.1 uncultured Lachnospiraceae bacterium | reverse complement strand
GAACCTTGAAGTGACGGAGTCAGAGTCCGTTGCCTTACCATTTGGCGATAGCCCAATTTTATCTCGCCGCTTTGTTATCTCAGCGACGAAATATATATTACCATATACCTGGAAATCCGTCAACCCTTTTTTCTAAATTTTTTTATTTTTTTATGCTCCCCATAAAAGTCAATACCTGCCCACAGGCGGATTCACCTCATCCGGCAGTGGACAGTGGTAGACGCCTCCTGTCCTTTTCACAAATTCTTTCCTGGCCGCTTCCACGACCTGGGGCGACTCCATGGTACGGATCACGGACAGAGCCAGGGCCTTGGCCGCGGTCAATAGTCCCTTCTGTCCCAGCACGCTCCCCGCCTGAGCCGTCATCTGCCAGGTGTGGCCTACATTTCCGATACAGCAGGTGGCCACATTTAGATTCAGGGTGGGCACCGCGTATCCCACATCGCCTACATCTGTTGAGCCGGATTCGTACTGGTGCTTTCCTTCTATGTATGGATGGACCTGGCTATCCAAAGGCCTTTCCAGGATTCTCTCCAGATTTTCCGGGCCATAAGTCTCCCTGATCCCCGCCTTGATGGTCTCCAAAGTGACGGGGTCATAGGATTCCAGAAACGCCTTGGCCAGCTCATAATCCGAGTCCTCCCACCCCGGCGCGCCCACCTCCATCATGCACTCTGTGGCAATCTCTGCCAAGGTGTCATTGGGAACATAATCGGAAAACGCCATAGTGATCTCATATTTCATCTCCGTCTCCGTCATCATGGCGGCTCCCTTTGCCACCTTTACCACTCGCTCAAACAGTTCTTTCATCTGAGATACCTTGGGCGCTCTCACCTCATATTTAACCTTGCTGTGGTCCTGAACCACATTAGGTGCCGTGCCTCCCGCATCCACATAAGCGTAGTGGATCCTGGCCTTATCGATCATGTGCTCCCGCAGATAGTTGACTCCCACGCTCATAAGCTCCGCCGCGTCCAGAGCGCTCCTGCCAAGGTGAGGACTTCCGCCCGCGTGAGCGGCGCGTCCGAAAAACTCAAAATTGGCACCCATAATGGCCACACTGCAGGTCTGCTGCACCTCATTGCGGCTGGCGGGATGCCAGGTATACACAAAGTCTACTCCATTAAACAGGCCTGCCCTGGCCATAAACTGCTTGGCCCCGGCTCCCTCCTCAGCGGCACAGCCGTAGTAGATTACTGTGCCTGATTTTTCATTTTCCTTAAGATAGTCTTTCACTGCCAGGGCAGCCCCCAGAGCTCCTGTCCCCAGGCAGTTATGGCCGCAGCCATGGCCGGAACCGCCTTTTGCCATGGGGGATCTCTTCGGACAGCCAGCTTCCTGGCTCAATCCCCACAAAGCGTCAAATTCCCCCAGAATGCCTGCCACCGGTTTGCCCTCTCCTGCCTTATAAACAGCCACAAAGGAGGTTGGGATGTCCGCCGCTCCCTCCTCCACCTCAAATCCCTCCGACCGGAGGATATCGCACAAAAGCCTGGCTGACTTTCTCTCCTCGTAGGGCAGCTCCGCATAGCTCCAGATCTTCTCATTGGCATCCAATATAACCTCTTTTCGTTTCTCTATCGTTCTCTCGATCCAGGTTAAAAGTTCTGACATTTTTTTGCCCCTCCAAAAATACTGTGTTATATTAAAGTGATGATTCACTAAATATTATTGTCGCCTATCTCGTTTTTGTCAACCAGCTTTTGCAGTTTTTTCAAGGCCCTCCGGTATTTCGACAAAACCGTGGAAAGAGGACAGCCCAGATACTCCGCGATTTCCCGGTGTTTCATCTCACCCGCGTCGTGGAGGAGCACAATCTTCCGCTCCTCCTCCCCCAGGGCTGACAGTGCTTTTAAAAGCGTTTCCTTCTCAGGAGCCAGCTCGATCTGAGGGCACAATTCTCCTGGTTCTTCCTCCTCCAGCTCCTCATAGCTGACCTGGAGGTAATCCCTCTGCCTTCTAAGCCTCATATAGCACAGATTTCTGGCTATGGTAAACAGCCAGGCCATGGGCTTGCCCTCGCTTTTATACTGGCCCGCCTGATTCCATGCGGTCAGGTAGGTGTCCTGCATGACCTCCTCCGCATCCTGGGGATGCTTTAAAATGGACAGGGCATAGCTGTAGATGCTCCTGGCTGTCCTCTCATACAATTTTCGAAACGCCTCCTGATCTCCGGTTTTCATCAGCAACAAAAGCCGCTCCTCCTCCAACCGGCTTCTCTCATGTATACCCTTTTCCACCGCAAGCTTCATGTTATCCCTCACCAATCATCAGATTGATTCCGGATTCTCTGCACAAAAACTGTTCTCCATGGTAATAATACACCGGAACCTGGAATCCTTTTTCTGCATCTCCTCCGCAATCCTGGTTCTTAGTGTATCCCGCATGGTCTCATTATAATCCCTGGGAATCACAAGATCAAAAATCAGATTGGATCTCTGGGTTCCATCCACTACCCTGAGATCGTGAAATTCTAACCTGGAATCCAGCCCCTCAAGCACCTGAGCCACCATATCCTTTATGGCGGTTATTCTCTGGTTGTGAGTTTCCACTGGATCCATGTGGATCACCAGAAAAATCCCCAGTTTTTTAAGGCAGTCTCTTTCAATCTCATCCACGATCTCATGGCTCACCCGAATATCCTCATGGCTGGGCACCTCCGCGTGGATAGAGGCCATACTCTTTGACGGTCCGTAATTGTGGACAATCAGATCATGAGTCCCGACGATCCCATCATACTGTTCCACAAATTCCTTAATCTCCCTGTACACCTTTGGGTCTATAGGCTGGCCAATGAGAGGCGACAAGGTGTCCCTGGCAATATTTACCCCCGCGACCATCACGGCCACAGACACAGCCACACCTACGATCCCGTCAATATTGACACCAAAAACACCAAAGACCGCCAGAGACAATATGGCGGCCGATGTGGCTGCCACGTCACCTAAAGAATCAGCTGCCGTGGCCATCATCACTGTGGACTGGATCCTTTTTCCCAGACAGCGGTTAAAAAATCCCAGCCACAATTTTACGCCAATGGACAACGCCAGTACTGCCACCGTACTGCCGCTGAATACCATATCCTGAGGATTTTGTATCTTCCCCACAGACGTTTTAAATAAAGAAAATCCTACCTGTATTACCAAAAAAGCCACAATAAAAGCTGAGATATACTCAATTCTTCCATGTCCAAAGGGGTGGTCTTCATCTGCCGGCTTTTGTGCCATCTTCACTCCCACAAATCCGATTATGGATGAGGCCGCGTCTGACAGATTATTAAACGCGTCCGCCATAACCGAGATACTCTGGCTGACAAGCCCAAGGATCAGCTTAGCTGTAAACAACAGCAGATTACAGCAGATTCCCACCATACTGGACAGTACCCCATAGGAGGTCCTCACTTTCACATCTTCTGTGTTGTCACAATCCTTTACAAACCATTTTACCAGAAGTTCCGTCATCTGACCGTCTCCTCAACCTCCACAGGAAAAATCTCTGTCTCATAGACTACTGACACAAGAAACAATCCCCTGGCCGGAGCCATAAAGCCCGCTGCCTGGCGGTCCCTGCAGTCCAGAACCTCCTTTACTGAATCCGGTGTCCGTTTTCCAAGTCCTATCTCAATCAGGGTCCCCACCAGGATTCTCACCATATTATAAAGAAAACCGTCTCCTGTTACAGACACAGACAAACAATTTTTCGAAACCTGAAAACGGATATCTTTGATGGTACGCACTGTGGACTTCTTCTTTTTTTTATTAGAACAAAAACCGGCAAAATCGTGGGTTCCCACAAGATAACCGACCGCCTGCTCCATGGCCCCCACATCAAGCCCCTTTCCCACAGCGTAGGTATATTTTCTCGCGAACACAGAACTTTTTTCATCCATATCAATATAATATGTGTAGGTCTTTTCCTTTGCCCAGAGGCGGCTGTGGAAACGCTCCGGCACTTCCCGAACCTGCAGCACCTTGATATCCTCAGGCAAATAACGGTTTAAATAATCCCGAAGCTCTCCCTCAGACATGTCTGTATCCAAACAGACATTGGCTACCTGTCCCGCGGCATGTACTCCCGCATCCGTCCGTCCCGATCCATGGACCTGCTGACAGGCTCCGGTCAGCCTCTCCAGGATCTTCTCCAGCTTCCCCTCAATGGTATTATCCGTATTTCCCTGCCGCTGCCAGCCATCATAACGGCTCCCATCGTACTCCAAAAGCAGCGCCATATTTTTCTTTCTCATCCCCTGTCTCTCCCCATTCTTTGCTTTACAAACCACCTTATGCCGTTTATAACCACAATCCCAGTCAAAACTCCCGCCATATCCAGCCATACGTCGCTGATCTGTCCGGATCTGCCTTCCACAAACAGCTGTATGGTCTCATCGGTAAATGGAATCAGAAACCCCAGACAGCACTCTGCCAGCCGTTCCACCGCAGCCGCCAGAGCGTACTGCCGGACAGCAGCGGCCAACAAGATCCCTAAAAGCGTATACTCCCCATAATGAGCCATTTTACGTATAAAATGCTCGGTTATCCAACCATTTTCAATCCCCAGGCGATCTGCCGCGGACAAAACCATGGTCAGCACGCTGCCGCTCTGTCTGGAAGATTCTACTGCCGGTGTCAGAGAATTATGAAAAATAAACCCTGTATAGAAAACCACCGCAAGGGTCCAAAACAGGGGCTGATTGATTCTTTTTGAAAATTTCATTTTTGATTCCCGCTTTCACGGCCTATGCCACAAAATTTACAATATGACAAAAGACCCGGCGACAGCCGGATCTCCTCATAAATAAAGTAAAGCGCGAGACGGGATTCGAACCCGCGACCCTCGCCTTGGCAAGGCGATACT
>CAJUSJ010000130.1 GCA_910588865.1 uncultured Lachnospiraceae bacterium | reverse complement strand
CCTGCCCAGGTGATACTGGATGTAAAGGAGGCCATGGAGGAGATCGATGACCTGTCACAGGAATTTTCCTTCTGCGGAACTTATCAATCCCCGGAAAACCTGAAACAGTTTATCAAAGAATTTTTAAACGGGGCTTTGTTTTCCGTTGTCGGGAACAACTAAGAAACAGCAGGCTCCACGCGTTTTGGAAGGGAGTCCGCAAAGCAGGAAGGAGATTTATGAATACGCGGTTGATTTTGAGCTACCTGAAAAGCTTAAGTGAAAATAATAATCGGGAATGGTACCATGCCCATAAGACAGAATACAAAGAGGCAAATGCTCAGTTTGAGGCACTGGTGGGGGAGTTGGTTTTGGGGATCGGAAAATTTGACAGAAGCATTTTGCCTGGAGAGGCGAAAGAGCTGACTTTTAAGCTGGTGAGGGATACCCGTTTCAGCCATGACAAGTCGCCTTATCATCCGGCATTCCGGGCACATATCGGCCCTGGAGGGAAACTGCCTGTGCCGGTCGGATACTATCTGATGATCAAACCAGGGGGACAGTCCTTCCTTGGCGGAGGGCTGTTCGCGGCTTCGTTCAAAGATGCCACTACCATGGTCCGGGATCATATCGCGGCAAATGGCGGAGAATGGGAGAGTATCCTTCATAATCCTGAGTTCCAGAAGGAGTTTTCCGTGAGGGGAACCGCACTGAAAAATGTGCCTGCCGGTTATGACAGAGAGCATCCGCAAGCGGAGTTTTTGAAGTTTAAAAGCTGGTATCTGGAATATCCGGTCAGTGATGATACGGTCGCTGGCGGGGAACGGTTTCTGGCAGAGGCAGTACGGCTGTTTCGTATTATGAAACCCTTTAATGATTTTCTTAACCAGGCATTGAAAGATTTTCAGATGCCCGCAAGATAAAGGAATTTTATAGAAATGATTCATAATGATGTTGGTGACCGGGAGCTTCCAGTCACCAATATCATTCCTAAATCCGGTAAACCACGCGTCAACCACAATGCCGTCTGCCCTGCCCATCCCCGTTTTCCCATAAACCGAAATATCTGTCCGTTCCTGCTCCGTTACCAGAATGACCTGTTTCAGTTCATTTTGTGTTTCTTCTGAATATTCCGAATTTTCGCCAAAGACGCGTTCCATTACCTCCGTCTGTTCTTTGGGATAAATCAAGAAAGACGAGAATGGAAACATTGGTAGAATATTGGGCGCGATGTCTGACTTCTCCCGTTCCTTCCAGCCCTGGGAAGGATTCAATCAAGGACTTTACCTTGCGGGTGTGGAATGCAAGGATGATTCGGAAACCCCCGACGGTTGGACAAAGTGGGGGATTCACGGCTATGAATATATCTATGTGGAACGTGAAAATGAGAATACCTTCTCAGAAGTTATCAAATATCTGGAAGAGCATGATATTTCATTGGCAGAAGCTGTTCACGATTTTACCTGTCCGCGGACTGGAACGGAATATCTGTTTTTCCCAATTAGAAGATTGTAAGAAAAGCTGAGATTTCATTGTTCTCGTTTTCCAATCCGATACTGATACTCCGGAATATTAAAAATTCCGTCATCCCGTATCCGGTTCCCCAGATACTGGATATCTCCGTTTTCTGAGAGCCTGACCGTAAGCTCATGGGTTATGACCGCGTCATCGCACAGGATCATCTGACATACCGCATCCACGGTCAGAGTAAATGTCCCATCTCCATTTTCTCTGATATGTGTCACTTCGGGAACAGAAGTGCCAAAGAGATTAGGGCCGTAATTTCCACTCCCCAGCCTCTCCCATGGATAGCTTTGACGCTCTTCATCGAACATGGCCCACTCCCGCAGGTCCTCCCGTGAAACCGGAAGATAGTCCATAATGGTATCTTCAAATTCGTCTGCCGGTATCCCGTCCGGATATTGTTCCGGTTCAAACGGCCTGCCATACTTCATCTCATAAAAATATTCATAAGCCCCATTATAATCCAGTTCTCCCAGGTTCTCCACATCCCAGTTGGAGCATAACAGGTTATTCCCCTGATATTTCAAAGGAATCACACATTTTTCGGACATTTCACGGCATTCCTCTGACAGGGGCCTTACCCTGACCAGGCAGCTTCCGTCAATAATCTCCGATACTTCCGGAGGTTCCGGTACACATAATTCATAGCCAAAATACCCTTTTTCTGTATATTGCCACTCTTTTATCCTTGTATTGGAAATGTATGTGAACATGGGTGTGCCATCTCTTCCCCACGTCATCTTTGCTGCCAGTACATACAGATTTTTTCCATCATACTTATATCGAAACCTTCCGATCCCCCCATCTCCATGAACCATGTACAGCAGTACGGTTCCAGCCTTTCCCCTTTCGGCATCCAGCAAAAAACGCTCCATCTCCTCCCAGTTCTCCATAACCGAGTACACCCCGCTTCCTGTGACGGGCATACCCAGGGTCTTTATCCTCTCTTTCATCTGAAACATCACTTCCTCTGATAACACTACGTTTGAAGCTTCACCTTTGTCCGCCTCTCGGTAAATCTCCGCGGTCAGCTCCAACGCGGCCCCGCAGTCCGCTTCGGCTTCTTTCCTTTCATCTTCCTCAATTAGAAGATCATACCCTTTTTCCCAATGTTCTCTTATGTTATGATCTTCCTGATCCTCCGCCAAAAGAAGTTCCTCTCTGCCCCCCTCGGCATCGGACAGGAGAGAATCCGCTGGTTCTTTTCTCCCACAGGCACACAGGAATCCTGCCAACATTATGATTATGATCGGAATGTATTTTTTTCTGTTCTTCATGGAAATATGGGCCTCCATTCTAATCATTCCTTCCATATACTTCTTTCTACTGGTCTTCGGTCAGCCGGTCAGAATGCCACCATGGTTCATAACCTCCCTCTGGAAAAATGATCCGATTTGATACATACGCAAAACCGCCGTTGCCAAGGGGACGAACCACTGTTTCATGGGTATATGTCCTGGAGGTATTTTCCTCCGGATATATGGCATTCACGGTCAGGGTTAAGGTTCCGGTTCCTCACTGAGAGAAAGTACATCTTACTGTGCCCATGTTTTCCAAAATCCCGTTGCTATACAGATAATATCTTCTGACAACATCCACGGTGCCATCTGCTGTATGGAGGTCATATTTTATCAATCCACCGGAATTGGTGACTACGATTATGGTCAGCTTTGCCTCCTGTTTTCTGTCAACTGACCCGCAAAAACCTAAGACCTGTTCCGAGCCCGCCATGTCAATCTGAAAAGAAAGGCACTTACAGCAATCAACAGCCATTGCTTTTTCATCTCTGTCAGATCGCCCTTTTCTTCCATACAGGTCAAAATTGAATTATGGAAATATGAGCGTATCGAAGAAACAGTTGAACTACTAAAAAATAAAAATTTCCGTGCCGCGCTTTACGATTCCCCAAAACCATTCTGCCTCTTCCATTCTTTCCATCTGTCCTCATCCATCAGCAGCTTAAAGCCTCCCCGGTAATCCAGACCAAAATAATCAAACTGCCGCATCAGATTGCTTGTAAGCTGCCCCTCTGGTCTGCTGGCTCCCATACAGGCACCACCCCTTAAAACCATCTGACTGCCTTTATAGTCGAATTTCGCATTTTCATGGGTTCTGTACTTGTCCATCAGACGCACATAGAGTTCCTGCAGCTGCCGGTCCTTCACGCCCTCTGTACACCAGACAGCATAGATCAACAGCGTGGGATCGTCTTCTGTAGACAAATAATCCAGGAAATAATCCAGTACCTCCTCTTTCCCCTTCAGCCCCTGGATGCAATGGAAAAGCGCGATCCTGTCATTCCTGTCCAGATCATCCCGGTCGAGGGTTTCCCTTAACCTTCCCCCATGGACATTGGGATAATCCTTCACAGCTCTGATAGTATGGCAGGCATCCCTAAAGCCTTGCCTCTGGAGCCTGGGCAGTATCCCGAATACCCTTTCATACCACGCTTCCTTCACTTCCCAGGTACCTTCATAGGTAATAATAGAGACCGCCTCCGCGTATGCCCCGTATTCCCACAGCTTTTCAATCTCTTTTGCCATCCCCGGCACATGGAAGCGCGCCAGCATCTTGATCAGTTTCATCCGCACTTCCATGTTGGATTCCTGGGCGCAGGCTTTCTTGAAATATGTCTTCTGTTTTCCCGGCAGTGTCTCAAATTTGTAGCAGCTGTCAATAATCTCAATTCTTTCTTCCGGATTTTCTGTCTGTTCGTACAGCTCCATCAGCTGGCCGGGATTTCCATCCAGGTTCAACCCAAAACCGATTTCCTCGTCACTATATCCCGCGATCACTTCCCTGAGCCACCGTTCATACCACACCAAAAACCCCTTTTCCCGCACAAAAAACGGCGGCCCGCAGAAATCCTCATCATAATAGACCACCTGCCCCCGGTACGGTCCCGCAAGCATAATCCCTGTCATAAACGTACAGCCCTGGCTCCCAATAGGAAGGACTCCCACATATGGATACACCTCTTCCCCTTTCCGCCGGCCCTCCAAATCGGCCACCCGGTCCCAGTCCTCATCGCTCATCCTGGGATAGATCACCGGCTCTTCCGGGACGCGATAGAGGCGGGAACCATGGGAATCGTGAAGTTCCTTTTTCCCCGTCTCCACCCCATAGAGTCCATAATAAGGGCCTGCGCCGCCATTTCCCACAAAAAGCAGAAAATCCCTGTATTCTTCCGGCAGCCGGATTCCTTCCCGCGCCTCAAATTCCTGTATCGTCTCCTCACTGGCAGGCGGTGACAGCTTATATTGATGTCTGTAGGCACCAAACCGCGCGAAGTCTGAATCCTTCGCCTTTGCCTGCTCCAGCAATTTTAAAATACGCTTTGCCCATGCGGGCTGCCCTGTTTTTCCCATCTTCCTCCTCCTGTCAGCCGTTCAAACTCCAGCAGCAGGACATGGCTGCTACTGCCCTTCGACTCATCCAGCCTTTGGGCATCGAAAAGGCCATCTGCCATTTGGGAGTATCGTTTATTTCGCATATGTAATATCCAATGACTTTAAAACGTTTTTTCATTATTCCTTTCCGTCTTTTTTGCCAGGCCATGGTAATACCGCATGAACCGGCATACTTCCTCATAAGTCTCCTGAATCTTATCCCGTCGTTTCTCTGCCTCCGGGATCTCCTTTGTCTGGAGAAACAGCCGCGCGTTGTGGTACATCACCGCCATGGGTCTTCCTTTTCTCCTGGATCCAGGTCCCACATAGGTCTGCCGGTTCTTGGATCTTTGGGGCCTGTGTTGGTGGCTTTCAGATAATCTCGGCGCTCCTTCGCAAAATATGTCTCCAGGCTGTGGATCTTCTGCCACTCCGGCAGCACACCATCTGCCAGGAATACCAGGATATCATCAAATTTTCTGTTGACGCGTTCCACCATGGCAGCGTCCACCGCTTTCATACCATACTGGATCACTCCCCAGTCTTTTTGCATCCTTTGGAAATTCTCCCCCTGGCAAATGTGCCCTGGCAAGCCTAAGATTCCATATTGTATGGCATATATGGGACAAAGGTAACAGCTCATCGCCTCATATCCGCCGCCCCTGAAATAGCCAATAAACTGGATGCGGGATACCAGGCCGTTCTTCTCCCGCACAAAGGTCTTGGGGCCTGCTTTTTTCATACCATATGCTTTTGCGGCGGGAGCGATCTTTGCCCGCAGGTTTTCTTTCAGGCGGAGCTTCAGTTCTTTCCCGCACTCCTTCCACTGTTCCATTGTCCTCGCGTTTTTATAGGGAAAATCCTTTGCCGGTTCCTGCCCGGTCGGTGTCCCCAGCAGGCTTTTCCAGTCAAAAACGATTGTGTCTGTGGGATGATCCTCCAGATATGCCTCCCACCGTTGTCTGGCCAACGCGGTATCCTTATAATAGCCTTCCATGGCTTTCTGTCTTTCACGCTCCTCCTCTTCCCGCGTTTTCTCCTCATAATAGCCGGAAACCTTTACTGGACGTCCCTGGGCATGAAAATAATAGGCAACGCCGCTCTGTGTTTTTGCCATCCAATAGTAGTTGGCCTCCCATAAAGCGGGCATCATCCTTCCTCTGTCTCCCCGATTGAGGAATTCTTCCAGCCTGGCCTTATTGCTGTTCCACCATGTTTCCCATTCCTCCGGCTCCATTTCTCCTGCCGCGACACGTAAAAATATCCGTTTCATCTCATCCTGAAAACTCATCTTTATACCCAATCCTGATTTTCCATATAAGCTAAAAATGTATCCAGAAGCTTAGATTTATCGAACACAAAGGCTTATTTCAAAATTATCACCGCTCCATGAGGAAAGCACCTTGTCAGCAAGCTAAGCCCCTCTAACCCAAACGCTTTCCCATGGCAGCGAAAATAGCCTCCAGGTTATACTCCGGCGCGAAAGGTGCCATGAACTGGCAGATGTCACGAATCCTCTCCACAGATGTCTCCAGCTCGTCGGCAATG
>CAJUSJ010000129.1 GCA_910588865.1 uncultured Lachnospiraceae bacterium | reverse complement strand
CAAAAAATTTTGCAAATAAGCCTAAATGAAATAATATCAAATATGGCAGGCAATCCATAAACTACATGCCATATAAAATAATCTGTGTAAAATTTTTCATCACTCGAACTCTATAGTAGCCGGCGGCTTCGGACTCATGTCATAGCAGACCCTGCACACATGCTCCACTTCTTTCAGAATCCGGTCCGTAATCCGTTCCAGCACATCCCAGTCCACCCTCTCAATGGTAGCGCTCATGGCGTCAATCGTATTGATGGCCCGGATGATCACCATATAGTCAAAACACCTGGCATTATTCTTCACACCCACGGACTTGAAATCCGGCACCACTGTAAAGTACTGCCACACCTTCTTGTCCAGGCCAGCTTTCTCAAATTCCTCTCTGAGAATGGCGTCAGACTCCCTGACAGCCTCCAGACGGTCCCGGGTGATCGCTCCCAGGCACCGCACTCCCAGCCCCGGTCCCGGAAACGGCTGGCGGTATACCATGGAGGCGGGAAGTCCCAGTTCCACACCGCAGGACCGGACCTCGTCCTTGAACAGCTGCTTTAAGGGCTCCACCAGCTCAAACTTCAGATCCTCAGGCAGGCCGCCTACATTGTGATGGGATTTCACCATCTTGGCGGTCTTGGTGCCGCTCTCAATGATGTCCGGGTAGATGGTGCCCTGGCCCAGGAAATCAATTCCTTCCAGCTTTCTGGCTTCCTCCTCAAACACCCGGATAAACTCGCCGCCGATGATCTTGCGCTTCCGCTCCGGATCCGCCACTCCTGCCAGCTTTCCCAGGAACCTCTCCGTGGCGTCCACATAGATCAGATTGGCATGAAGCTGATTTTTAAATACCTCAATAACACTCTCTGATTCATTTTTCCGCATAAGCCCATGGTTCACATGGACACACACCAGCTGTTTTCCGATGGCTCGGATCAGCATGGCCGCGACAACAGATGAGTCCACACCGCCGGAAAGAGCCAGAAGGACCTTCCTGTCCCCCACCTGCTTTCGGATCAGCTCCACCTGGTCCTCAATAAAATTCTTCATGTTCCAGTTGGCCTGGGCCTGGCACACATCAAATACAAACCCTTTTAAATCCTCTTTTCCCGGAACGCTCTTAAAAGTCCTGTCACACTTTGCTGTAGGGTGGTCGATGGCCATCATGGGATATCCGCACTGATATAACTGGGGATCAATATCTACCGCCGAGCCGTCTACCACCCGGTTTTCCCCACCATTTAAAATGATACCTTTTACATTTTCTAATCTCTCCAGCTCTGACCGGGTGATATCGTGGGGGTGGATCTCGCTGTACACACCCATATCCCGGATCTGACGGGCAACCGCCGTGTTCTCTGTGCTTCCCAGATCAAGAATTACGATCATATCCTGTTTCATCTTCTCTTCTCCTTGTGTTTTTTGTCATGTTTCAGGCAGAACTGTGTGCCCTTGATACCGCTGTAACCTTATCTTTATTATAGATAAAATATGACCAAAAAGCAATGTTACTGTTGGCGCGCCTTTCCTAAAGATTATTCCTGCTCCTTCAATGATTCTTCCTGGAGCCTGTCAAACTCTGCCATACATTCATCCACGGTAGCTCCGTTTAACAGATTTCTTACTATAAGGCAGGTATTTCCCCACTGCTCCACTTTCATGCTGGCATTGGAGGCCAGAACATAGATATTATCCTGTATCCTGTCATTTAAGGGTTCCAGCGCCGGAACGCAGTTCACCTGGACGTTCTTTGATGGTGAGATCACCCGGTTGATCTCTGTGTACAGCTGAAGAGATTCATCAGAAAGAATGACCTCCAGAACCTTGAGCGTATCTTCCTGGTGTTCAGCATTGACTGCCACTCCATATCCCGTAATGGTCACAACAGGCATCTGCCCCCGGCTGCTGGGGAATCCGATTACCTGAAGGTTGAAATCCGGTTTTCCGTAAGCGGTCTCCGCATTGGCCGCTCCCCAGTATGCCATGACAATGGGCGTTTTCTGAGCCAGAAAATCCGGCCCCTCCCCTTCAATGGCTTCATAGGTGTAGGCGGCGGCCGCGTCAACATAGCCTTTGTCTATAAGTTCTTTGAGAAATTCAAAACCAGGGCGCATATAGTCACTGTATTTTGCCGTCCCGCTGTTGAGTGCCTCGATCTCCGCCTCCGAGTTGCCGCCATTGTACAAGTCCGCGAAGGCCTGGGCAAAGACAAAGCACTCCAGCCACCAGCGGTTCGCGCCAATGGGCGTTTCGATGCCATGTTCCTTGAAAACCCGGCAGCATTCTAAAAATTCTTCAGGCGTATTGGGCAGCTGGAGGTCATATTGGTCAAACATGTCTTTGTTGACAAACAAACCATAGGCCGCGATCTCCTGGGGAATGGCCACCAGCTTTCCGTCAATCGTGTTTGCCATCTTTACCACATCTCTTAAGTTTTCTACACAGTCAAGGTCCGACAGATCTAAAAGCCTCCCTTCTTCCCCCAGGGTCTGGATTGTGTCAGGATTGAGGAGATAAAAATCATCCATATCGCTGCGCACCCGGTCAAGAACCACGTCATCATATGTTTTTTCTTTATAGTTCTCAGCCGTATAGATCCTGTACTCAACCGTAAGGCCCAGCTGTTCCTCTGCTTTGCTTATTGTCTGATCAAACGCGTTCCTCGCCACATTGTCCACTCCGGGCTTTGATTTTTCCATAGGGCCAAAGAGATTGACCACTTTTTCGCTGTCATCCTCATCCAAAATCAGGTTGCTTCCAGGCTTTCCCGCTGTATTGCAGGACATCGCGGACGCAAGCACAATTCCCATAAGGCAAAGGGCACCCAGCCTTTTGCTGATCCACCGATTTTTTTTCATGACTGATCCTTTCTTGCTATCCGCTGACTCACTGTTTTCTTTAATAACTCCAAATCAATGGGTTTCGCCACATGCGCGTTCATTCCCGCATCCAAAGCGTCCTTTACATCCTCTGTAAACGCGTTGGCTGTCATGGCGACAATCAGGATCTCTCCCGCATCCTCCCGGCCAAGGGCTCGGATCGCCCTTGTCGCGTCATATCCGTTCATCACCGGCATCTGAACATCAATGAGAATGGCGTCAAATTCTCCTGGCGGCGATTGGGCGAATCGTTCTACTGCCAGTCTGCCGTTTTCCACGATCTCACAGCTTGCCCCCTCAATATCCAGAAGCTCCGATAAAATCTCCGCGTTAATCTCATTGTCCTCAGCCACAAGAAAATGAAGGCCGACCAGACTGTTTTCTTCCTCTTCTTCCGGCAGTTCCTTCTCATCGCTTTGTCCGATCCGCATCCTCATGATTTTCTCCTTAAACGCGGACACAAAAAACGGTTTCTCGAGGACTCCCGCATATCCCATATGGGCTATCTCCTCTTCTAATTCAACTCCGTCATAGGCGGTCAAAAATAGAATCGGCACAGGCTGTGCCGCGGTTTCGCGGATTCTGTTGGCAGTCTCTAAGCCATCCATTACCGGCATCTTCCAATCCAGGAGTATTATATGGTAGCTCTCTTCCTTCTGGTCAGCCTCCCGGATCAGGCCAAGAGCCTCCTCCCCGCTGGCCGCCGTATCTACCTGGACCTTTGTTTCTTTCATAAGCAATTGGATGGTATTGCGGATATCCGGGTCATCATCCACTGCCAGAATCCGGGAAATCCCGGACTTGGCCCAAAATTCCTCATCTTTCTGATTATCAGGTACGCAAAGCTCCAGTTCCACCGTAAACAGGCTGCCCTTATTCACTTCACTGACAACCGTTATGGTTCCTCCCATAAGTTCCACGATATTTTTTGTTATGGCCATGCCAAGCCCTGTACCCTGGACTTTATTGGTAGTGCTGTTCTCCGCTCTGGTAAAGGCGTCAAAAATAGTCTTTAAATACTCCGGCGTCATGCCGTATCCATTATCCTCCACCTCGATCCTGATATGCTCATACTGGGCCGAATGTTGTGGAAGTCCAATGATGCGGAACCAGATATCGCCTCCAATAGGCGTATACTTTACGGCATTGGAGAGAAGGTTGATCAGGATCTGGTTGATCCTCGTCTCATCTCCCACCAGATACTCATGTTTAATATCTGTCACTGTCACGTCAAAATTCTGGTCCTTCGCCTTTGCCATGGGACGGATAATGGCATCCACCGAAGCCACCAGACTGCTTAAGGTAAACTCTCCTATGGTCAGGACCACTTTGCCGCTCTCGATCTTGGACACATCCAGGACATCATTAATGAGACTTAACAGATGCTGGCCGGAGGCTGTAATTTTCCTTGTATATTCCCTTACCTTTATGGGGTTATCCGCATCCTTGGCAAGAAGGGTCGTGAATCCCAGGATCGCGTTCATGGGAGTGCGGATGTCGTGGGACATATTGGAAAGAAAGGTAGTCTTTGACTGGCTCGCGATCTGAGCCGCCTGCAGCGCTTCCGCCAGCTGTTTATTATGGATCTCCCTTTCCGCTTCCCGCTCTTTTTGCAGCTCCACCTGCTCCTTCTGATTAAAATAATATAGGATACAGCATATAAAAAACGCTGCCAGCATGATCACGACTACCAGGATCAGATTCTGGTTGACAATCCTTCCCTCCTGCTGAATGGCTTCAATAGGCACATAACCGATAAGATAAAGGGATCCGTCGTTCACTGCCCACATATAGATCAGTGAATTCTGGCCTCGTATATCATGGTAAAACATGATATTCTTCCCATTCTGTATCCGCTCTGAAACCTTATCCTGCAGCTCTTTTTCAAGAATATTATTGGCCCGGTAAAAATCTTCCAGGTTCAGATGTCCCGCATCCCTCTCTCCCATCCCCTTGGGTTTTAACACAAGTCTTTCACTTTTGGCATCCATAATATAGAGCATGGCCTTGCCATTATAAAATTCCCCTGGCAGCGCCTGGTCAAAAGCATCAAAAATATACTCCACATAAAGAGCGGCGGTCTCTTCCCCTTCTCTTTCCACAGAACATTTCATAGTGTAAGCCCAGGTCCCCATCCCATTAATGTAAGACTGAGAAACCGGAAGTTCTTCCACCATTCTCCCTGATGAAAAATCCAGTCCCTCTTCTGTAAAGACCTCCTCTGAATTCGATACACCTTGGTTTTCCCCTGATTGGATCAGGGATATCTTCACCATGGTCCGGTTCTTTTTATAAGAGCGGATGAAGGTCTCCGGATCCTCTATGGTGGAGATCTCTTGGGCGATCAGCTTTTGAAATTCCGCTTCCTTGATCAGGATCGCCTCCACCGTACCTTTGATCAGCCCCAGGCTTTCGCTCAGGTTATGGATAGCCGCGGAAGACATCTCCGCCGATATCCGCTGGGCCACAAAAAAAACCACAACCCCTAAAACGCAAAAAACCAGTACAATAGAAAGAAACAATGAAGCTCCTTTATTGTCTCTGGTCCTTATCTTTTTCTTATTCATTCTGAACCTCACTCCTCTGGTTCCTGCCTCCATAGACATATTCCAAAAGTCTCAAAAGCAACGCCGCGAAGCACAAGAAAACTTAAAGCCGAGCGCCCTTAAAATGTTTCTATATTATTATACTATTCTCTATAATTTTTTGTCAATATTATTTGCCTGCCCCCGTTCTTTCTGTTATACTCATATTGACAATAATTTGGGAGGTGTTTGCCTTGATCTCGGTTTATGAGAATTACTCAGCCATGCCCCAAAGCCTTTCCCCGGAGGAGATGGCCCTGCTTCACCAGACTATGGCTGAGGAAATTGGCGACGACAGCGATGCCCTGGAACTGTACCAGGAGCTGATCGTCACTGCCACAAGATATATTTCTTTCCGCTCAAACTGGCTCTTGTGGACCAGGGAGGAAAAGCTGGACCATGACCCCAGCCGGACTGCCTGCCACGATTCCGTCATCGTCAGATTCAACCAGCTTGCCAGATATTTAAGGTCCCAGGGGCGCTCCGCAGCCTGGCGGGACACTTTAGGAGACCCGGATGAAGACCGGTATTACCGCAAACGTATGGGCGATTTTGCCTGTTATCTGGCCTTCGTCCACAGCCTTCTGGCCAGGTGACACCTGTGGAAAAGGACCTTCCAGCCCACATTGCGGCTGCCGCCGGTATGGTCCTCAAATCAAGCAGGGGACCCTTCCCCTATTCGCCGCCCCGTGTACGAAAAAGGGGCTGTGGGGAAATAGATAGCCCGAACAGGGGGATGAGGTGACGCGTACGCGTCACCTCATCCCCCCTGAAACCCTAAAATCGGTATTTCCCGACAACCCCTTGATTTTTCTATGTAAACCTTCACGCGCCCGGCCGCGGATGCGCCGCTACCCATGAAAGTATGTGGCGGGCGCGCTTGGCATACCTGAATCCATGCCGCCTATTCGGCGGCAGATTTTCAAAGTAAACCCCCATGCCCCGCAATGCTGGGCACCACCATAAATGAAACGTCGTGGCTGGCGGGCTGTTGGTAGTTAC
>CAJUSJ010000128.1 GCA_910588865.1 uncultured Lachnospiraceae bacterium | reverse complement strand
TCTTTTCGCAACATTTCTCGTAAACTCTACTTGATGATCATTTACATGTTCATCAAACTGATGCTGACGTGGTACAACAATAGGTGCTTTACCAATTTTCAATGGCATTATGAAGCTGGCTGGGCCACCATGACTAATAACAATTCGAGCATCCTCAATATTCTTTATCATTTGCTGATAAGGAGCCAGTTTGCTCCATTGGCAATACTTAGGTTCATATGTACTGAATCCTGTCTGAATAATGACATCCTCAGTGATAATTCCATCTTTTTTTAGTTCATCTACAGCTTTAACAAGTCTGTTAAATGGCTGTTCATGTGTTCCTACGGTTACGAATATCATCTTATTCCCCTTTAAAAGATACTGCCTAAATTGATTGCCTTTGGGTATACCTTCTTTTGCTCTTCCCATTGCACAATGAACTTGTCTACAATCGGATATACCATTTTCCCTGTCATGGTAGACTTATCTATACGGTCAAATACTTCTATGTAAATCAGCTTTGCACCCATCAGTTTACCAAGGTAAAAAAATGGAACCGCCACTGCCGCACCGGAAGAAATAATTAGACCTGGCTTTTCCTTACGTAGAACTTTCCAGGCAATAACAGTATTCTTGATTAACGCTTTAAGGCTTCGATTTGTCGGATAATAACAAGGATACATTTTCTCACCTTCTAACAGACTTTTTGCATCCTCCTTATCGAAAGTAACCCAAAAACGATTTTTTCCCTTCCAAAAAGGCTTTAACATATATAAGTGTGTTAAGTGACCACCGGAAGAGCCAACCAAACAGACTTTAATATATTCTCTGTCTGCCTCATATTTCATAGTACATAACTCCCACTCAGAAATTGAACATGTATAGTAAGCTTTCTGTCATTTGCAAAATCACCATACTCTATTGGGTGTATAGATATATGAAAATCTCTGCAAATATTCTTTTTTAGCATATAATCTCTATGCCGCAAACAGGTTTATCCGCATTTACTTTTTCTACAACATCAAAAATCCTGTGTCGGTACCGGGCACAGGCTCCTGACTGTCCTCTTTTGTGATTTTTTTAAGTATTCCATCAGTCAAACAGAGTCAACTAAGAAACCATTTTTATAGCTTAAAGATTCCTCCTTCTCTATGACCAATAAGATGGTATATTCATCTCACAAATAGTTTTTCTGACAGTCAAGAGACTGAGAAATTCTTATTTTATAAAGGATCCCTTGGTTGTCCCTATTATATCTCTATCCCAAACCAGAAATACATGTTGCAGCACTTTCTTACTTTGCATAAGTATATTCCTCTTAAGTTTTAAGCATCTATTTCAATCTTAACTACACCTCTCCACCACCATCTCCCTGGCATATCTCTTCATACTGCGTTTCA
This sequence comes from uncultured Lachnospiraceae bacterium, assembly GCA_910588865.1. Classification (GTDB taxonomy): domain Bacteria; phylum Bacillota; class Clostridia; order Lachnospirales; family Lachnospiraceae; genus UBA3402. The sequence goes on along the minus strand of CAJUSJ010000128.1, from coordinate 5,924 downwards.
AATCCTTAGGCGTAGACTCTTTCTCAATCCCCGCCATCACCTTATATTTTTCAAACACCAATATCACCATCTTCATAGACAGCGGCTTTCCGATCTTGGACAAAAACAGCACATTATCATATTCATTGCTCTTCTCAAAATAACCATGCTCTCCGATCCACTGCTCCATCTTCTGTCTCAGTTCTCTGGAAAACAGGTATTCCCCTCTTTCCTTCTCCCGCTTCCCCCGTATGGTCAAAACACCGGACTTTAAGTTGTAGTCAGAGACTTCCAGCCTCAGCAGCTCACTGATCTCGATCCCATGGTAAAACAGCAGTTCCATCATAACGTTGTCCCGAAGGCACACCCGCTTTCGAAACTCATTTTCCAGATTTTCATATTCCCTGTTCAAAGCCATAAAAAAAGAATCCACTTCCGCTCTGGACAGTTCATTGTCTGCCTTCTTTGCTTCCCCGCTCACCATGACAGGACAGGAGAGGGGGCGGCATCCAGACAGATGTCCCTGTCCCTCCAGATATCCCAGATAGTATCGAAACACCCTGTATTTTCTGGTAATGGTAGAATATTTGAGCTTTTTGTCTTTCATGAGATACTCCAAATACTCCTCTACCACCGTTTCGTCCATATATCCATCCCGTTGATTCTGAATCCAATCATGCAGATGTTCCAGGTCAAGCCTGTAGGCCTTCTCTGTCCTCTCGTCCAACCCTCTTCTTAAAATCTGACTGGTGACAAAGCCTTGGATCGTGTCACAGCTGTCTTCACAAAGCAACGATGTCTTCACTGGTCATCACCTTCCATATATTGTGATACAATATCCACACCACTTTGCTGATCCAGCCATTTTTCTCCTGCTTTCGCGGATTTCCCAAATCCGCGAAAATCCTTTAAAAATCCCTCAGTTATCTGTTTTTTTATCCTGCCTGACCATGAATCTGACCATAAAACGTAGACAAAGAATCAATGTGTCTTCGTTTCGTATCCATGGATGGGTGGACATACCGGTTTAAGGTAATCTGTACATCCGAATGTCCCAGAATCTCACTGAGGCTTTTCACATCTGTTCCTCCTTCAACGCAGTTGGTGGCAAATGTATGGCGGAGGATATGAAAATTTTTATCTGGAAGTCCGGCTTCCTTGATGATTTTCTTGAAATGGTTCTGCATGGTTCTGGGCTCCACGGGTTTTTTGCCTCCAAACACATAGGTTTCATGATTCTTGAATGCCTCTAGCCTGTCTGCCGCTACAGCGGACAGGGGGATTTCCCGTTTAGAGAATTCGCTCTTGGGAGATGTCTCCAAAAGTCCTGTCTTTGTCGCCTTGCCTTCTATATAAAGACGCTGCACCGTACCGCTGACCCTGACAATTCTATTTTCAAGGTCAATATCAGTCCATTTCAGGGCACATAATTCTCCCAGTCTAAGACCTGTATACAAACACAAAAGAATCGCTGTTTTAAAAAGATCTGTCTCCTGGTAGAGGATGGAAAGCAATCTGCCCTGTTCCATTCTGGTAAGTACCTCCACTGGCTTACGACATGAGTCCAAAGCAGGGTTCTTTAAATTGGGAACAAGGATGGAATACTTTCTGGAGGCAAATTTCAGGATCTGATTTAATACACAATAAATACTTTTCCGGGTACTGTCCGACAATGAACCGGAGAACTTTTCCGCTACCAATAGATCCGTGATCTGACGCGGTTCCATATCTGAAAACGAACCTTCCAAATGGTTGGAATAGATCAGCATATATTTTATGTAGGTGGATTGCTTCTTTGATTTCCTGATTTCCAAAAACCACTCTTTCGCGGCATCATTAAACAGAATCTTGTCACACGAACTTGATACCTGGTCTCCGGTTTTATCCCCCAGTTCCACTGGCTTACGCAGGCAGCTGTTTTGTCCTGCCAGCTTTTCCTTGACCTCCCTGTAGCTGCTTCCATAGACAGAGCGGTACGATTTTCTCCCTTTCTCCTCACTGTATATGGGATAGCGCCCTTCCCACCTTCCGTCTGCTCTTTTTCGGATATTTTCCCCGTGCCTTGCCATAATCGTTCCCTCTCTTTTCTCTCTGATTTTGACCACAAATCTGACCACAAAAACGTTAATGGGTTCCATTTTTATACCGTATTTCCTGTTGTTTACAAAGAAATTTTGAAAAATAAGTAGCATTTCTCCTCAACATGTGGTAAAATTACACCCATACAGCCATTTTAAGGGAGATCAATGTTTTTTAGAGTGGAAAAAATCCCTTGACAGGCTTTCGCGGATTTGGGAAATCCGCGAAAGCAGGAGAAACATTCCATATATATTTCGCGCACAAAAAACAGGCATCCGATCATCATTGATCAGATGCCTGTCTTGTTTTTATACAGAGCATTCGCCGCTCTTAAATCCCATACTCCTCATACAGCCAAAGTCAATAATCTCTGTCTTCTATAACCCTCTCAACCTCATCCTCCTTCCCTCTCATTCAAAAACTTCGCCATCCGTTTCCGCTCTCCCGAAAGCACCCAAGCTGCCATCCTCTCCACGCTGTCCATTTTTTGCATATCCTTTTTGTGATCCTTCAGATACTTATATAGGCCCTTTTTATCTTTCCTCAATTTTACCATACTGAAAATATGCTGTAAACAGCTTCTGAATAGCTTTACATCGTTTATATGATTTGCGTCTATAGGATTTACATGGTAATCCGGCAGATATTTCTTTAATTCATCCATATCTCCACGATCCACCAGACCCATCATCTCATAAAGGCCCTCCACCCCATCCCATTCCGGCCCAAAGTACAATACAGTGGTAATCACAGGCGTCAGGCGATCCTTCTTGGAGATTCCCGACAAAAACCCGTCTCCTTCCAGTTTCTCCCCTTCTTCCTTATGCTTCTTTTCCATGTCCTGTATCTGCCTCACATATTCCAGGGCATCGTAAAGCATATCGCGCACCGGCATGGCCAGGTGAACCTTATTTTGAAGCTCATTGGCAAGGATCACTCTGTAGGTTCCCAGCTCCGCCCTCATCCGCACGTCGCCCCGCCTCTCCAGGGCAATTTTCTTTTCATTCTCTGCCTCGTAAAATACCCCTGGCTGGTTTGGAGCCATCTCCAGATCCCCGGCACTCAGCACCTGTCTTCCTCCGTACAGGCTTCCGTTCATCAGATCCGCGAATCTCTCCTTTCTCATCAGCATTTGGTTTACCGCGATATCAGGTTTACCCATAGTTTCCCTTTCTCATTTGTTATGCCCAAGGGCACACCATAACACATGCTCCTTCGGAGCCGGGACACTTCGTGTCACATTGTATACCCAAGGGCATACCGTATTACACGCTCCTTCGGAGCCGGGACACTTCGTGTCACATTGTATACCCAAAGGCATATCGTATTACACACTCCTTCGGAGTCGGGACACTTTATACCATAATGTATCATATTGAAATTTCGCGATTGTACCGCGTCAGACCAGACCGGAATCAGCCTGTCCTAGAAACAACAAGGACGGCATCTTACTTATGCCGAAATACAGGAGATATGCTGTTATAGATATAATAGCACAACTTCCCATAGATTACAGGAAGTTTTCTCGCTCTGAGAGCAGATTATTCGTTACTGTTCGCACCATGACGAATCACTCCGCTGATCCGTCATGAGCCAGTATGGTTATGGAGCCAAAGCATATGCTTTGGCTCCTGCTATCACACATAGAAGCCAGGCTCCCCCGACCCCGACTCTCTATCCACATAAAGATAAACCCGCATCCCTGCCATTACATAACTACTTTTCTGGGGGCCCGCTGCCGGATGTGGTTTAAGATCTTGTCATTGGGCTCAAAGATGATCTTGGTACACTGTCCGTTGCCCTGGTGGACCATGCCGTATGGCTTTGCGCCTGGAGTGTGGGAACCAAAATCCAGGACTTTCATATTTTGTTTCTCGTAATCTTTTAATACATAGGAGTCAAGGGGCGCGATAATCTGAATTTCGCTGAGCACGCCCTCCCACGCCTTCTTCCTCCTGGCCTGTCCCATGATTTTATCAATGCTGATCTGGTCATTAACAATCAGGTATTCAAATTCCAGGCTGAGATTCTGAAAAACGAAGTAGGTAGCCGCGCCCACGGCCGCCAGGACCAGGATACCGAAGACTGTTGTGAGAGCCAGGTAAGCTCCGATGACACAGAGAAAAATCATCCCGGCCTTGATCAGGATACTGTAGGCCGGGGCTTTTTGCTTTACCAGCCATTCTGTGTAGGAATCATTCATATTTTTTAGGGTCCTTTCTTTTTTCCTAGCCATTGTTCAGGGCAGGGTCCTCGCAGGGCATATTCTCACTGGCGGTTCTTTCCTGTGAGACAAAACATGCCTGGGAAGAATGCTCACGCAAGCATGGCACTCTCCCCAGGCATGTTTCTTAAACCCCGCTCTGCTTTTGCTTACATCATTCCTCCCATACCGCCGCCGGCTGGCATGGCTGGAGTTTCTTCTTTAATATTAGCAACAACAGACTCAGTTGTCAACAGAGTTGACGCTACACTTGTGGCATTCTGCAGCGCGCTTCTGGTTACTTTTGCCGGGTCAAGGATTCCGGCCTCAATCATGTTTACATATTCTTCCTTATATGCGTCGAATCCGGTTCCCACCGAAGATTCTTTTACCTTGTTGATGATGACAGCGCCCTCTAATCCCGCATTGGCTACAATGTGATACAGAGGAGACTCCAAGGCCTTGATGATAATGTTCGCACCGGTCTTCTCATCGCCTTCTAACTCAGGCAGAAGCTTTGTCACTTCGTCAATAGCGTGTACATAAGCGGAACCGCCGCCCGCGATGATTCCCTCTTCCACGGCTGCCTTGGTAGCTGCCAGCGCATCCTCCATGCGGAGCTTGGCTTCCTTCATCTCGGTCTCTGTGGCCGCACCTACCCGGATCACGGCTACGCCGCCTGCCAGCTTGGCCAGTCTCTCCTGCAGCTTCTCTCTGTCAAAATCAGATGTGGTCTCTTCGATCTGGCCTCTGATCTGGGCAATCCTGGAGGAGATGGCATCCTTGTCGCCCTCGCCGTCCACGATGATGGTGTTCTCCTTCTGTACCTTAACAGACTTGGCCTGGCCAAGCTGATCCATGGTCACATCCTTGAGTTCCAGTCCAAGGTCGCTGGAGATCACGGTGCCGCCTGTAAGGATAGCGATATCCTGCAGCATCTCTTTTCTCCTGTCGCCGTAGCCAGGTGCCTTGACGGCCACTACGTTGAAGGTTCCTCTCAGCTTGTTGACGATGAGGGTGGTGAGAGCCTCGCCCTCCACATCTTCAGCGATGATCAGAAGTCTCGCACCGGACTGCACGATCTGCTCCAGCACTGGCAGAATCTCCTGGATGTTGGAAATCTTCTTGTCTGTGATCAGGATATAGGGGCTGTCTAAGTTGGCCTCCATCTTGTCCATGTCCGTGCACATATAAGCGGACACATAACCTCTGTCAAACTGCATTCCTTCCACAAGATCCAGCTCGGTCTTCATGGTCTTGGACTCCTCGATGGTGATGACGCCGTCCTTGGACACCTTCTCCATAGCGTCCGCTACCATCTCGCCCACCTCATCGCTGGAAGCGGAGATAGCGGCCACTCTCGCGATCTGATCCTTGCCGCTGATAGGCTGGCTCATCTTCGCGATAGCTTCCACCGCGGCGTCTGTGGCTTTTTTCATGCCCTTTCTCAGGACAATGGGGTTCGCTCCCGCGGCTAAGTTCTTCATGCCCTCGTTGATCATAGCCTGAGCCAGGACAGTGGCGGTTGTGGTTCCGTCGCCGGCTACATCGTTGGTCTTGGTGGCAACTTCCTTCACCAGCTGGGCTCCCATATTCTCAAACGCGTCTTCCAGCTCGATCTCCTTGGCGATGGTCACGCCGTCGTTGGTGATCAGGGGAGCGC
>CAJUSJ010000127.1 GCA_910588865.1 uncultured Lachnospiraceae bacterium | reverse complement strand
TTTTGGTTAGTTCCCTTATGGGAATCTAACTATATGCTTTAACTAAATGACATTGCTACCTGAACAGTAACTTTAAAAGTCTCTTGTCCGGAAATGTGAAAAAAGCTATAATAAAAAATATACCCATTGGGCTGAGAATGAGAAGAGGAGGTGAAATCCCATGGAAATCAGACAGCTTCGTGTCGGCGGGCTCCTTCTTCCCTCCAACGTCCTCATGGCGCCTCTGGCCGGATACACCTGTTATCCTTTCCGCCTCCTTGCCCGTCAGATGGGGGCAGGGCTGTGTTTTACGGAGATGGTCAGCGCCAATGCCCTGAAATACAAGGACAGAGCCACCAGGCAGCTTCTGTTCACCACCGAAGAAGAACCCGTAAAGGCCGTCCAGCTGCTGGGCGGTTCCCCGGCGGTCATGGAGCAGATGGCTCAGAGCCCTTTCCTGGAACCCTTCGACCTGATCGACATCAATATGGGATGTCCTGTGCCCAATGTATTCAAAAGCGGTGAGGGCAGCGCCCTGATGCTGGACATGCCCAGGGCCTCGGCCGTTATCCGGGCCTGCAAGAAAAGCGGAAAACCGGTGTCTGTCAAGTGCCGCGCCGGAATCCGGGAAGATGAGATGTTCGCCGCGGAATTTGCCCGCATGTGCGAATGTTCCGGGGCGGACATGATCACCATCCACGGCCGCAGCCGCAGCATGATGTACGACGGAACTCCATATTATGAGGAGATCGCCCACGCCAAAGCCGCCGTCTCCATCCCCGTCATCGCCAACGGCGGGATCTTCTCCGCCCGGGATGCCCATCTGATGATGGAGCGCACCGGGGCCGACGGCGTGATGATCGCCCGGTACGCCCTGGAAAATCCCTTTATCTTCAGCGAGCTGACAAAAACCCCCTGCCGCAAGACCGTTCTGGACATTCTTCTGGAACAGCTGGAACTGACCAGAACTTATTATGACGAGACCTTTACCCTGACCTACATACGGAAACTGGCCTCCTACAATATGAAAAAACGGAAGGGAACTAAAAAGTACAAACAGCAGCTGTACCAGTGCGGCAGTCTGGAGGAGCTTAGAGGGCTTCTCCTGACGGTCTTTTCCCACAAGCAAACAGAAGAATGAACCGGGAGAAAAAACATGACAACAAAACCCCCCATCCCCTGTGAATTTCACATAGAAGAAGACACCCTCCTGTCCTATGGCGGAAGAGCCGAATCCGTAACCGTTCCGGAAGGCATCCGCGTTATCGGAACAGGCGCTTTCAAAGCCTGCGTGTCGCTGAAAAAGATATCCCTCCCCCAGAGTGTCCGCGTCATCATGGCGGAGGCGTTTAAGGGATGCCGCAAGCTGGAGGACATTCAGATTCCATCCAACCTGACCCACATCGGCCCTTACGCCTTCCACCGCTGTCACAGCCTGACTCACATTTCCCTTCCGCCTTCTGTAAAAGAGCTGGGGGACTGCGGGTTTCTCTACTGTGACAATCTGACCTCCATAGCCATGCCGGGAGTCCGCCGCCTGGGGAAACAGGCCTTTGTCAACGACGTCCTGTTAAAGGAGCTGGTGATCTCACCGGAGCTTCAGGAGGATTGTCTCTGTGATGTGTTCACCAGCTGCTCCGGCCTGTCGTCCATAACATTTTCCGGCGGAGAAACCTATAGTTTCCCCAATGCCGTGGAGGTGGTGGCCGGACATATGGACGTTCCCTCCCTGGTCCGGGCCATTGCCGTGGATGTGCTGCGGATGATGGAGCTGGATGGACGGCGGGTGGTAAAATTCCTGACCAATTTAAAACATGTGGAGATCCCCGAGGGCGTGGAGGCCATCGGAAAAAGCTGCTTTTTTGACAAGAGGGGCATCCTGTCCGTAAGGCTGCCTGCCTCCTTAAAAGAGATCGAGAGCCGGGCCTTCCGCAACTGTATCGGGCTGGAGACGGTGTTTTTCCACAATGACAATGTGTTTATCCACAAAAATGCCTTCCAAAACTGCACTTCCCTGCGGCATATCCACATTGGCGGCAAAATGGAATACATGTTTCAGGGTATTTCCGGTCTGTCCGGGGAGGAGGTTCCGCCGCTGGTCCGAACCGTCCACAGGCAGGTTATGGACAATTTTCTCATCAGCGGAACCATATTATTAAAATATCTTGGCAGTGAATCCAGGGTGGCTGTTCCCCAGGGCATCACCGTCATCGCCGAGGAGGCTTTTGAGGGAAATGAAGCCGTGGACCGGGTAATCCTCCCCGACAGCCTTCTGGAAATCGGGGCATACGCCTTCCGGGACTGTCTCCTTCTCCAGACCGTGGAATTTCCCGTCCGCCTGACCCGCTTAGGAGCCGGCGCTTTTGAGAACTGCGTCAAGCTCATCCGGGCCTCCCTCCCCCCGGGCCTCGCGAAAATCGAGGACAACACCTTCAAGCACTGCCATGTACTGCGGGAGATCACCTTTCAACCGGATCTTGAAGCCATAGGAGAGCAGGCGTTTTATCAATGCCGCTGTCTGCGGGAAGTGAATTTCCCGGAAAATCTCGGTTCTATAGGGGAGATGGCGTTTTACCGCTGCGACGGTCTGAAGGAGGTCTGCCTTCCCCCGTCGGCGGCCCAGGTGGGCAGCCTGGCCTTTGCCCGCAGCGGGATAAAAAAGGCCCGGGTCTTCGGCAGCGGTCTGGCCTTTGGAAGAGACATTTTCTCTGACTGTCCCCGGCTTAAGACCCTGATACTGGAACCGGGAGTCCGCCATATGCCTGACCGGATGGCTTTTGGCTGCGCCTCTTTAAGACAGGTGATCCTGCCGAATTCCCTGGAATCCGTGGGGCGGCATCCCCTGGTGAATACACAGTTTTTGAAAAACCTGGCAGATAAAACGAGGAACCGTCTGGAAACAGATGGAGCTTTGGAAAATCATGAATTTCTGGAGAGTGACGGGATATTGTGGGACGGAACGGCTCTGTCAGGGAATGTGACATTGCCCCGGACCGTGAGGATCGTGGCAGGCGGGGCCTTTTACGGCAACAAAAAACTGACCCGGATTCATTTTCCCGAAACCATTGCCTGGATTGGCCCGGCTGCCCTGAAAGGCTGCGAAAACCTTATCGCCGTAAGCTGGCCCGGCCATGTGGAAGAGGTGCGGGCGGAGGTGTGTTCTGGCTGCGTCAGGCTGGAAACCTTTGACACCCAGGCCCAAATTCACACCATAGATGAGCGCGGGTTTTTTGGATGCGAAAAGCTGAAAAAACTTCCTGTCGGCCAGGTCCATTGTCTGGGAAAAGAGGCTCTTTGGGGCTGCCGCTCTCTGGGTGCCGGGCCTCTTTGGGCTCTGATCCGGGCCGGGGAAAACGCTCTGGGAGAGACCTGTTTTCCCCATATAGTCGGCGGCATCCTGATTTCGGGGCAGGAATACAGGGGAGAAGTCTGCCTGCCGGAGGGAATACGCTCCATCGCCCCTTACGCTTTTGCGGCAAATCAGGACATCACCGGCATCCGCCTTCCCGCCGGTCTGTCCCATATCGGGGAGGGGGCTTTCTGGGGATGCGAAAATCTGGAGTATGTTTCCTTTTTCCATGACAGCCCTGATGGACAGGAGAACTTCTGTTCCTCTATGGCTTCCTCTGATCCATGCCGGGTTGACCACAGGGCTTTTGAAAAATGTATTTCTCTGAGGGAAATACACATCCACGGGGACTATGTGGGAAGCCGGGTGTTTTCCTTCTGCGTGTCTCTGAAAAAGGCGGTTCTCACCGGACTTCCGGTTCTGGGCCAACGGCTCTTTGAGGGCTGCCGGAGCTTGGAAGCCTGTGTCTGCCCCCAGGCAGCGGACATTGAGGAACACTGTTTTCGCGGCTGTGAAAATCTTTGCTTTTTTGATTTCACAGGGATCCGCCGTGTGGGCAGCGGCGGATTCCAAAACTGCGACAAATTGACGAAGCTGGAGCTGGAGGATGGGGTACTTATCATGCCCCGGGCATTTGAAGACTGCGGACGCCTGGAGGAGATCCGGCTCACCGGCCCCAGGGGGATCCTCCGTGTTGGGGAATATGGGTTTTCCGGCTGCACTGCCCTGAGAAAGGTGGTTCTAAAAGGCCGGGAGTGGAGGCTTGGGACTTATGGGGACGTGACATCAGACCGGCTTCCCCATATGGTCAGATTGATTTTCCACAGCGCTCTTAGCTGTTTTCGCGTTGAGGGCGAAGACACCATCACGGGATACCGGGGGATGGGGCGGATAATCCGCGTACCGGAGGGAATCCGGCAGATCCGGGCGGAAGTATTTCGTGACAGGATGGGCATTCGGGAAGTAGAGATTCCCGATACGGTGGAGTACATCGGCGCGAGAGCCTTCCACGGCACTGCCTGGCTGGAGGAGCGGCGGAAAGCCTGTCCCCTGGTGGTGGTAAACCATATGCTTCTGGACGGTTCCCACTGTCAGGGACAGGTGACGGTTCCGGAGCAGGTCAGACTTGTGTGCGGCTGGGCCTTTGCGGGCGGCACGGGCATCCGCCGGATTCGTTTCCTCTCCCAACGGGTAAAGGTGGAGGAGTACGCTTTTCGAAACTGCGTCTGCCTGGAGGAGATGGAGCTGGCCGACGGCTCTGTCATAAGGTTTGGCGGAATCTCTGACCGGCAGCGCCGGCTTCCCCCCGTGGCCATGCAGGCGGCCGCGGACAGCCTGAACTGCTTCAAGACCGATGAAAACAATGTTCTGGTGGAATGCACCGGCAACATCGCCGACCTTCGGATGGCCGAAGGGATCACCGCCGTGGGGGAACGTGTGTTTCAGGACGGAAACCTCCTGACCCGCGTCTATCTGCCCTCCACCGTCAATTCCATAGGCCGGCGCGCTTTTGCCGGATGCCGGTGGCTGACCGAGGTGGAACACGCCGTGGGACTGGAGCGGATAGAGGCCATGGCGTTTTCCGGATGCGGGCGGTTGGAGCGGGTGGAACTGGCCTTATGTCTTCGGTTTATCGGAAGCCGGGCATTTGAAAACTGTACCGCTTTGAGGGAGATTCTGATCCCCGAGGGGGTGGAGGAGATTCCTGAAAGGGCCTTTTTCCGCTGCCACAGCCTGGAGACCGTCAAACTTCCTTCCACCGTAAAGCGGATCGGGCGGGAAGCCTTTGCCTTCTGCAAAAATCTCCGGCTGCCGGAGGCGGGGCCTGATGTGATTGTGGAAGAGAGGGCCTTTGAGGGATGTAAAAACGCGGAACCGGATTAAGTGACACGGTTCCGCGTTTCCTTCGGTGTCTAATGGAGGTTTTAGTTACACGCTTAACAGGCAGGATTCATTATAATACGGGAGGAGGGCATCATGGGTAACAAATTTTAGTCCTTCTGCTTTTGCCTGCGCTATCATAATTCTGTCGAAAGGATCTTTGTGATGAGGGGCATCGTCAGGCCTTTTAAGTGTTTCCAATGCGGCTACGTGTGAATCAATAATAGGAATCATCTTAAACCCCACCTGGCGGCAGCCATCCGCGAATTTACTTCCGTTTATGCGTATTTTCCCAGGATTTGCCATATGCTTAATTGCGATTTCCCAAACAGAGGCAGTACTATAAAGGATTTCATTTCTTTCATCAAGGATTATTTGCTTTGCTTTATCTGGCAACCGAGAATCATTTGCGAGAAACCATAAAATAATATGTGTATCTAATAATACTTTCATCACTCACATACTCCAAACAGCTTTGCGATTTCTTCGTTGTGTTCATCCATATCGTAATCTTTATCATACAGATTTTCATGTTCAAAAATGCCGATTTTCCGAATGCCTGTTTGGTCTGCCATATTGTTTGAAACAGCTTCTGATTTTGATGGCTTCATAAATCGTTGTATCAGATCAAGTAGAAACCGCAGATTATCCTCTGATAATCCGTCTAGTGACTGAATTACCTGGCTCTGTAGGGCTGACATGGTACACACCACCTTTCATATATAACAATTATATTGTAAAATGACCTTAGCATACCCAAATATGTTTTGTCAAGATAATCATTATAACATGCGTTTACACCGCATCTAAAAAAGACATATGGGGTATATGCGTAAACGGTCTGGAGCAAACGGAAAAGGTTTGTTAGCTTTAGATAGAAAGTGGAGGTTTATTTGGATATGCGCTATCGAAAACTTGGCAGCACTGGTCTCATTGTCTCCGAGATCGGCTTCGGCACTATCCCGGTGCTTAGGGGGAGTGTCCCTGTGCTTCCAGACTATTACAATCTCAGCGACACAGAGGCTTTAGCTGTCATGGAACACGCGTTCAGACTGGGATGCAATCTCTACGACACAGCCATTGTGCCGGAATACGGCGACGCTGAGCTGAAGTTGGGAAAATTTGCCGCTTCCGTGGGCAGGGAGCGGATCGTCATCTCCGACAAAGCCAGATTCTATGACGGCAATGAGATGTACCGGGCTGTGGAGACTTCCTGTGAGAATCTGGGAACCTGGGCGGACATCTATTTTGTCCATCAGGTGGATTTTGACAGCCAGGATCAGGTGTTTGCGAAGGGCGGCGCGCTGGACGCTCTTGTGGAACTGAAAACGCGGGGCCTGATCCGGCATACGGGTATTGCCGCCCACTACTATGATATCCTCCTTCGGGCCGCCCTGGACAGCCGGGTGGACGTGCTTCAGGGCAGCGGCAATGTTCTGGAGCGGGGGATGCTGGACCGCATGGAGAAGGAGCCTCTGTTTCGCGGAAAAGGGCTTGTGATCAACAAGGTATACGCGGCAGGGCTTCTTACCCCATTCTTTCCCGTGGAGACGTTGATTGACACGGTGCTGTCCTACCCGGTATCCGCTGCCCTTATTGGCATCGGAACCACAGAACAGGCCGACGCTGCCATGAGGCCCAGAAAGGAACGTCCGGACAATATCCCTTCCTTTGATCAGGTGCTGTCTGTGCTGGAAAAATATTACGAACCCATCCCCTGTGACCGCTGCCAGCGGTGCGTGTGTCCTCAGGGCACGGAGATCCACACGGTATTCCGCCAGTATCAGTACTATTTTCTGGGGAAGGAGTATTGGGCCCTGCGGAAGCTGAATATGGGAATTGAGGAGAGCGCCCAGATGTGCGGAGCATGCGAGACCATGGAATGTGTACAGGCATGTCCCCGGAAAATCCGGATTCCCCATGAGATGGAGAGGGTCAGGAGGTTGGCGGGGAGTCATTTTCCAAATCCACGCTGAAAAATGAGGTGATTTATTTTACGGAAAAGGGATACCGGCAATTATCCGATTGGCAAATCGGAATGCCCGTTATCGGCTGTATGGCTGATAACGGGCATTCGCTTTATTTGGCTCCGCGCTTGTAAGGATATGCGCCGGAGATTATAAGTACAATCAGCCAGACGGAAACCGGGGTCCGGAACGGCATAAAACAATTAATGCCTGAAAAGCATAAGTAATCCATAAATATCAAGTATTAGACATATACTGATTTTCTCATTATAATACAATCACAGGATAGAAAAAAGTCAGGATTGTGAGGGAAAACGAATATGAGAGAAATGATAGGAAAGCTGATTGAACCGAAAAAAGCGATACCGGAAGAACGAAAAATATTCTCCGACATGGATTTGAAAAAACTCATCGTGCCTCTGTTTTTGGAACAGCTTCTGGCGGTTTTAGTGGGAGTGGCGGATACCTTCATGGTAAGCTACGCGGGAGAGGCGGC
>CAJUSJ010000126.1 GCA_910588865.1 uncultured Lachnospiraceae bacterium | reverse complement strand
AAAAACCTTGAGGATACCGGCCAGACCGGGGAAGTCTGCTGGGCTGGGAATCCTCTCCCTGATCCTGGGGGTGATTTTCATCGTTCTGGCGGGTCTGATTTTTGCCACCACCACCTGGCATGTTCTTCCGGACACAGGCAAGGTATTTTTGGTGCTGGCATGCTCCGCGCTGTTTTTCGGGGTAAGCCTGATGGCGGAAAAGCTGTTTCACATCCACAAGACCAGCAATGCCTTTTATGTCCTGGGAAGCGCCTTTTTGTTTCTGACCGTGGTGGCGGCGGCCTACTTTAAGCTTCTTGGCCCCGGATTTATCCTGGACAGGGAGAACCGCTGGAAAGTTCTGTGGGTGGGAAGCCTTGTGCTGGAGATATCCTTTTTTACAGGGCTTAAAAGATTTCACGACAGGCTCTACACCCAGGTGAGCCTGTGGGGACTTAGTGTCAGCATGTTTTTCCTGGCTAAGGCATTTTCTATGACATGGGGCGGGTTTGTATCCATGATGTCCCTATATGCCAGCTTCCTCATTATAATAAGGAAATTTCTGGAAAACCCGGGGCATGAGGGACAGGGAGATTTAAAAAAGATCCTGGCAGAGGGGATTCGGTCCTTTGCTCCCATACAATTCTGGTTTTTTTGCGGTATTGCCGTTATAAGAGGGCTGTTCGCGGAAGGACGGATGCTGGCAGAGGTCTGTACTGGTGAGACCTGCTGGTTTCTTGACAAGGTTTCTGTTTTTCGCTTTACCCTCCCAGGCATGGCGGCCATGGCGGCTCTCATGACCGGGCTATGGTTTTCGCGAAGAGAGCGGCAGGAACTCCCCTGTTCCCGGCTGTTTCGGGGCATGACAGTGGAGACTGCCGTCTACATGGCAGGTCTGGTATCAGACAACACCACAGGGCGGATGCTGACGGTCAACCTGATCCTTTTGGGGATCCATATGCCGCGGCATTGGAGGGAGAGGAGAGAGAATGAGGAGGCTTCCCTGTTTTGGGATATCAGCGGCTGTCTGGCTATGGTGATCACAGCGGTAGGCTTTTGCGCTGACCCCGACCCGGGTTGGGCAGGGCTGATGTGCTGCCTTGGCGCTTTTTTAGGGTATTATCTATGGTTTTACCGGGGCAGCCGTCAGTGGCCTCATCTCTTGGCGGCAATAAGCATGGTTCCCGTTCCCTTGGCGGCCTGGTACCGGCTGGGACTGACCTTTGACCAGCTTGGATTTGGGGTGGCCGGGGTTCTTCTGATATCCGGTATCGCAGCCCGGCATTTTCACCCTATCCTGGAAGAGGACCACAGAGTGGAGGGCGGCTGGCGGGCAGACTGGTTTCAGATTCTTTCGGTCTTTGTTCTGCTGGCCATGGCGGTGATGGGAGATGACAGATGGAGATTTGCCTATACGCTTCTGGCGGCCCTGCATTTTTACCAGTACAAAACAGTGAAGACTTTGCGAAAGCCAGCCCTCAGTATATCCGCCTGTCTGCTGGCAGGGGCATTCTGGCAGCAGCCCTTTATCTCATGGCCTCAGATCCTGGAGCTGGAGATAAGTCTGATTCCCGTGGTCTGGCTGATCTGGACCGTTGGGGCTGTGTGGGGGAAAAATCCATGGCTTAAGGTGACACAGACTCTGGGGTACCTGATCTGCCTGTTCCTTCTGTGCCAGGATGCGTTCCGGTCAGGCCTGGTAACAGACGCCCTGATCCTGGAAGGAATCTGCCTGACCATATTCATGGGGGCCATAATAAAGAAAAACCCACTGTGGACCCGGATTTCCGTCAGCCTGATGCTTCTGGTGGTGATCTTTCTCACCAGAGATTTCTGGCTAAGCCTTTCCTGGTGGGTCTATCTCCTGGCAGCCGGAGCCACCTTTCTCCTCTTCGCCGCGGTTTTGGAGAAGAAGGAACGCTTGTGAAACGAAGTTTCACAACTGGAACGCGTTCCTTCGACCTGGCGCGTGCCGCAACCGCGGAGGGGAGCGCTTGTGAAACGAAGTTTATTGTACTGGGAGGATGGATCATGACTGTGGTTTTCCTGCAATTCGCGTACCTGGCGGCCATAGGCTTCTGCGGCTGCGCTTCTGGCTGGCTGATCCTTCGAGCGGATCAAAACAGGGTTACCAGGGCTCTGATACTCTGTCAGGCCCTGATCATCATCTGGTGTGCGCCTCAGCTGTTCCTGGTATTTCCCATGAGCAGAGAAATAAAATATCTGCTCTATGGGATTTCCTACATAGGGATCAGCCTCATTGGCCCTTCGTGGCTTACGTTCTCCCTGCTCTATTGCGGCAGGAAGATTGGGCGGGGCAGTTGTTTTGGACTGTACGGCATTGCTGCCTTTGACTATGTCATGTTTCTGACCAATGAGCTGCACCACCTGTTTTACCGGCGGTTTGAACTGGCGGAGGTGATCTACGGCCCTGTGTTCTATTTTCACATGACATATACTTATATCTGTGTTCTCGGGGGAATGGCGGCGGTTCTGTCCGGTTTTCGGAAAAAGCAGGTTCCCCCGGTCCATGTGGCGGTGATCCTTCTGGCGGCGGCGGTTCCTTTGGGTTTTAACATGCTCTACCTGTCCGGGGCGGTAAATGCCGGCTTTGATCTGACGCCGCCAGTGTTTGCCCTGTCCAGTTTTCTCATGCTTATGGCTGTGTTCCGATATGATTTTCTGGATGTGGATGTGGCGGCCTCAAGGCAGATCTTCGCTTCCATCGCGGAGGGCATTGTGATCTGCAACAAGCGGGGCAGGATCACCTACTGCAATGAGGTGGCTTCCAGGTGGATGCAGGTGAGAAGGGGAGATGAGTCAGGGATTGTGATGGAACGATTCCGGGCAGAGGATCCGGAAAAAAATGAGACGGTTTTCCAGATCTCAGATGGAAAAACCCTGCGTCTGCGACGCCATGACCTGTGGGGCCGACCAGGGGCCAGGATATTGGTGGCCACGGATATCAGTGAGTATTATGAGCGTCTGAGACAGAGCCGGGAGCTGGCAGTGTCACAGCGGCGGCTGGCCATGGAGCGGGAGAGAAACCGGATCGCCCAGGAAGTCCACGACACCACCGGACATACCCTGACCATGCTTAACTCCTTGTTAAAGCTGATCCATATCTCTTATATGGAGGAAACGAAGCAGAAAGGCCTGGATCCTCAGGTAGAGGAGTATCTTGGTCAGGCCCGGGAGCTGGTGTCAGGGGGGATACGGGAGCTTCGGTGGTCCATCAATCATCTGCGCCAGGGGACGGAGTGGGAGCTGGTGACCCAGGGAGTTTTCCAGCTGGCCTCCAGTGTGAGGGAGATGGAGGTGGAGGTGGAGATTCAGGGGGAAGACGGCCCAAAATACTCTTGCCTGTCAGCAACTGTCTATCAGTGTCTCAGGGAAGCTATTACCAACAGCCTGAAATACGCCGGAGCCTCCCACATGGATGTGATCGTTAAATTTGAGGAAGAGGATGTAAGCCTGTATATATTTGACAATGGCCGGGGCTGTTCTTCCATAAAGGAGAGTCATGGCCTTCAGGGAATCCGGGAGAGAGTGTCAAAGGCCGGAGGAGAAGCCCGTTTCCTGTCATCGGAAGGGGAGGGATTCCAGACCTTTATCCGGCTTCCGGTGAGACAGAAGGAGGAGCAATTATGATCCGTGTGGTGATCGCGGATGACATCCAGATACTGAGACTGGGCCTTAAGGCCATATTGAGTCAGGATCCCCAGATCCAGGTAACAGGATTGGCGGCAAACGGGAAAGAGGCCCTTGAACTCTGTAAAGAGCAGGCTCCCCAGGTAGTGCTGATGGATATGCGGATGCCGGAATATGACGGAAGATGGGGAACCGCTGCTATCAAGAAAGCGTTTCCCCAGGTAAAGATCCTGGTGCTGACCACCTTTGATGACGAGGAGACGGTGAGGGAGGCCATCAAAAGCGGGGCTGACGGCTATATCTTAAAAGAGATGGAGGACGAGAAACTTGTCCAGTCAGTGAAAGCGGTCTGCGCTGGGATCCAGGTCTTTGGCGGGGGAGTCTTTGAGGGGATCCGTCGCCAGGTGGCAAAAGCCGGAGATAGAAAGGGGCAGGATCTTCCCGATGGCCTGGTGACTCCCAGGGAGCGGGACATTATGAGATGTGTGGCCCGGGGCATGGACAATAAGGAGATCGCCACTGAGCTGTTCCTGGCTGAGGGCACTGTGCGCAACAATATTTCCCGTCTCCTGGACAAATTAAAGCTTAAAGACCGGACACAGCTTGCTGTTTTCACGGTAAAAAATCATATGGATTGATCAGGACCTGCCTTAAAAAGCAGGCCTTTTTTTGTATAATCTGCTTTGAGAAAAGGAAATACCAAGATATGATTTTGTGAAAAAAACTGTATGGCCGGGAACTTGAAAATCGTGGATAAAGGTGATATAATCTCCTAGGTTATAAAATTCATTCCATTCGTGGAGGAGAAAGGAGAGAAAAAGCTATGGGTAAGAAAAAGACGGTAATGCGGCGTGTGGCGGCATTGCTGGCAGCGTCAATGGTGCTGACAAGTTCAGCATTCACTTCCCTGGCCGCGGTTAATAGCAGGACAGCGGAGGCGGAAGAAAGTCGTGTGTATGTGACCAATATTATATTGGACAAAGAAACACTGAATTTGGAGGTAGGCGGTGAAGGCCAGACCCTCAGCGCTTTAAAGCTTGCTACCGCTTCTAACGCGGACGCGCTTCTGGCTTCTGTGAACAACGCGGATGCTACAGTGGACAATGTTCACTGGACTGTGGATGACGAAGAGGTTGCCAAGATTGAAGGCGAGGCTGTAGGAAAAACCGTAACCGTAGTGCCAGTAGGTCCGGGAACCACTAAAGTAGTGGCGACTATACCGGGAAGTAATATGAAAGTTAGCTGTACAGTTGAAGTGGCACCAATCGTGGCTGATAAGGAATTAACAAAAGCCCCGGTCATGGACGATGTGTTGAAAGACCTGTCTGACGAGGACCGCGCCGCGGTTGTGGAACGGGTAAAGGAACAGATGGAAGAGATCGAAAGCGCGATGAGAGATCTTCCTGGAGAAATCGCTAAGGAAAATATCAGCGGCCTTGAGAATGTTACTTTCCCAGAGGGCGTAGATCCGGAAAAAGTCGTTCTGAAAGTTGAGAAGGCGGCCGCGACAGCGACAGAGGCTAAGCTGCTGTACGATGAAAACGGAGAGTTGTTGCGCGACGAAAATGGCCATCCCATCGTAAAAGTTGTTGTCAAAAAGCTGCAGTATGACATCGCTCTTGTAGACGAGAACGACGAGAATGTGGATCTGTCCGCAAATGAGGCACCGATCCATGTCACTGTAAATCTTCCTGTAAAGAATATAGACGAGGAAGATAACAACGCCGCAATTGAGCATGGCAAAGTTGAAGGCGAAGACATCAGCTGGCAGCCTCTGGGCGACAGCCAGATCACCAGGGCGAACGATGAGGCTACCACAGTGATCAGTACCACATCCTTCAGCCCATTTAAGATGACACTCAGCCACAAGGATGAGCCGACTACCCCAGATGAGCCAAGCAGACCATCTACCCCATCCAGAGGCGGCAGCAGCGGCGGTTCTTCCAGAAACACTGCTGTAAGCGGAACCTGGCATCAGGATGCTACTGGCTGGTGGTTCCAGTACACCAATGGTGGCTATGCCGCTAACAAGTGGGAGCTGATCAACGGCAAGTGGTATTACTTCAATGAGAGCGGCTATGCCGTGACAGGCTGGCAGCTGATCAATGGTCAGTGGTATTATCTTGACCTTGTAAACTGCGATATGCAGACAGGATGGCATCTGGACAGCGTGGATGGCAAGTGGTATTACTTAACCGCGTCAGGCGCTATGGCAACTGGCTGGGTTGAGGTGAACGGCAAGTCCTACTATCTGTCTGAGACAGCAACCGAGGCTACATACACTTATGATGGCACAAACGGCGCATGGGTATACACCAATGGTGCCGCTAGACCATTCGGTTCCATGTATGTTTCCGAGACAACTCCGGACGGCTATCAGGTAGATGCCAACGGAGCCTGGATCCAGTAAGCGGTCCAGAACCGGAATTACAGAAACAAAAACTAAAAGAGGGGGCGCTGCCTATGGGAAACCTGGGCGGCGCGCCCCTTTTTGTGTACACCGGGCGGAGAGGAATATGGCCGCTAAAGCGGCCTCGCCCCGGGCGATTTTAAATGGGCATATGCTGTTACGTTCACAGGGCACCTGCGAACAGTAACGATTCGCGAGTTCAGATAAAAAAGTATTTGACAAATCTCCCGAAGTGTAGTAATATGTTTAAGGCTGAAAACAGCCAACAGGAAAGCAGGTTATCCGCCTCACCTCGGCACGAGCAAGTGACCCGGGTTCATAGTTGAGATACATAGCAAGGGAGTGCTGTGTTTTATGACGGGCGGATAGGATATTTTTCTATCTGTTTTTTTGTGTCCGGGAAAAATTCTTAAAATATTTTTACAGGATAGAAGCCCGGAGGGGACATGGGGACCCGAAGAATATGCAGATTCCCACAACACATCACATATGGAGGTGCACGACAATTAGCGAGTTAATGATTAACGAACAGATCAGGGATAAGGAAGTCCGGCTGATCGGGGAAGACGGAGAGCAGTTAGGCATTATGTCTTCCAGAGAGGCTCTGCAGCTTGCCAGAGAAGCCGATTTGGATCTGGTAAAGATCGCTCCCACGGCAAAGCCGCCGGTATGCAAGATTATCGATTACGGCAAGTACCGTTATGAGCTGGCGAGAAAAGAGAAGGAAGCCAAGAAGAAGCAGAAAGTGATCGAGATAAAAGAAGTTCGTTTGTCTCCCAACATTGACACCAATGACCTGAACACCAAGACCAGCGCGGCCCGCAGGTTCCTGGAAAAAGGTGATAAGGTTAAGGTAACGCTGCGCTTTCGGGGTCGTGAGATGGCACACATGTCAAAGTCAAGATATATTCTGGACGATTTTGCCCAGGCATTGTCTGATATCGCGGTGATTGACAAGCCGTCTAAAGTGGAAGGAAGAAGCATGGTGATGTTTTTAACTGCAAAACGTTAAAATAGAAAGCGACAACAACTATTTAAGGAGGAAGCAACAATGCCTAAAATGAAGACAAACAGAGCAGCCGCAAAGCGCTTCAAAAAAACCGGAACGGGAAAATTAGTAAGAAATAAAGCTTACAAATCTCACATCTTGACTAAGAAGTCTTCCAAGAGAAAAAGAAATCTTAGAAAAGATATCGTTACTGACGCGACCAACGCGAGAGTAATGAAGAAGATTTTACCATACTTATAAGATTTCGCTAATTTAGAAGGAGGAAGAAATCCATGGCAAGAGTAAAAGGCGGTATGAACGCCAGAAGAAGACATAACAAAGTATTAAAGATGGCCAAGGGCTACAGAGGCGCCCGCTCCAAACAGTACAGGATCGCGAAGCAGTCCGTTATGAGAGCGCTGGCCAGCTCCTATGCGGGCAGAAAGCAGAGAAAGAGACAGTTCAGACAGCTTTGGATCGCCCGTATCAACGCCGCGGCCCGCATCAACGGTCTGTCCTACAGCAAGTTTATGTACGGCTTAAAACTGGCAGGCGTGGAGATGAACAGAAAGGTACTGTCCGATATGGCGATCAACGACGCGGAGGGCTTCGCTAAGCTTGCGGCTCTGGCAAAGGAGAAGATTGCTTAATAGGATTATAGGATTGGCAAGAAGCAGAGGGGGAGAGGCTCTTAAGGAGTCGGCTCCTCCATTTATGTATATGCAAGGCAGGGGCTATGGCCGCTGTCCTGCCTGCCCCGGCGGCGCTTTAGCGGCCATAGCCTCCCCGTGTACATAAAAAAATCCGTGAACACATATATTCACGGACTTTTCAAATCCCTCCCTGAGTTGGACTCGAACCAACGACACTGCGGTTAACAGCCGCATGCTCTA
>CAJUSJ010000125.1 GCA_910588865.1 uncultured Lachnospiraceae bacterium | reverse complement strand
TAATCTTTAGAGTGTTAGCGCCCTCAATGCCATAGGCTAAACTAAATGACATTGGTTCAGGTAGGTCTGCGCGCTTGCCGCGCTGACCGTATGATAAACTGAGCCAGAGAGCAAAAATCCCATCGCCGCAGGCGATTTTCATGGATTTTTGCCAGTTGCTGTGAACGCATGTGAACAGTAACCTTTTAAATGATAGCAAGGAAAAATCTCTTGACAGAGTATTGAGGTCAGCTGATTTTCAGGGTATACTTATACCGTTGGCGCTTAGGGACGGCGCGGACGATTTTTGTGAATAACAAGGGGGTATTTATGCTTCAGGAGAGCAATCGAGTTGAATGGAAATCCACATTAAATGATAAATATCAAGCGGACTTGAAAAGCCATATTATATTAAGAGCAAAGGCATGTCGCCTAATGGCTGTTATATGAGGTTAGGCGCTTCCACACAGCCCATGACAACCGCTTTCATAGATGAGTTGTACGCAAAACGAATTCATACAACATTGCGCAATATCTCCTCGCCAAGACAGGATCTTACATTTGCGCAGCTCAAGATATATTATCAGGAACGAGGTTTGGAATTGAATAAACAATTCGCGAATAGTCTCGAACTGCTTACACCCGACGGAAAATATAATTATATCGCATATCTTTTGGCAGATGAAAACGGCGTATCCATAAAGGTCGCGAAATATGGTGGGAAAGACAAAGTAGAACTAATCGAAAATGAAGAATACGGGTATTGTTCTCTGATTAAAGCAACCAATTATGTTTTAGAAAAAATGAAGCTTGAAAATGTTACAAAGGCGAGAGTGACAAGTACGAAACGTATAGAAAAAAATCTGGTTGAACCGGTCCCCATGAGAGAGGCGCTGATCAACGCCGTTGTTCATAATGATTTTTCGAGAGAGATTCCCCCAGTATTTGAGATTTTCAGTGACCGCATGGAATTTACGTCTTATGGCGGTCTGATTCAGGGACAAAGTTTAGACGACTTTTTTAGCTGCGGCAGTATGCCCAGAAACAGGGAACTGATGCGGGTGTTCAAAGATGTCGGGTTGGTTGAACAGCTTGGATCAGGCATGAGCCGCATCTTAAATGCTTATGACAGGACTGTTTTTGAAATATCTGAGCATTTTATCAAGGTCATTTTTCCATTTTCATGGTCAGATGAAAAGGAACGCACTTCTTTCCTTAAACGTAATGGCGATGATAATGGCGATGATATGAAAATTCTTCTGCTGTTGGAAAAGGAACCTGATATTACAGCGAAAAAATTAAGCGAAAAAACCGGATTCAGCACCAGGAAGATCAGCCGTATTATAAAGTCACTTCGGGAATCAGGAAGAATTATACGAATTGGTTCTGACAGGAAAGGCCATTGGGAGATTAACAAATTTTGAGAACATTAGCAAGATAATCAATCCCATCATCAGCCAGGGCTGGACAGCGGGAAACTGCTTCCAGCCTTATTTTACTGACTATTATCCAATGTTTCTGATCTCTTTCATGGATATTTCCCCCACCTGATACCGTATTCCGAAAGCCCTTTTTGTGTTTCAGGAACCAGTGGTCAATGGGAATTCCCCGCTCCCTGCCTTTCGCCTCAAAACCCCAAACATAAGGCTGTCGAAATCCGGCACCGCCGCGGTGATTCCTTTCTCCACTATTTCAAGTCCATTTATCATCACTTCCCTCTCAAATGTCTCAAATGACACCATCCGGCACGAGGTCCCTGCCACTTTCATTCTGCCTGACTCATGGGCTCTCTCCTGAAGCTCAAAGGCCCGGCTGATATCGCTCTGGATTTCCTGGATACCGTTGCCCATGGTACAGACAAGGGCGATTCCCTGGTCCGTCAAATGCTCTCTGATGAAACGATAAAAACCATTTCTGTGCTGGTCAAGGACAAGCATGTGAAGGACCGCTACAGAATAGATGAAATCGTATGTTCTCTGATCCTGGCCGCGGAGACAGTCCATGACTTGAAAACGCTCCCTGTACAAAGGCATAGCTTGTCCGCAATATTCCACCGCCTCCTCTGAAACATCGGTTGCCAGAAGATTATAGCCCTTCTCCAGCACTGCCCTGGAATCCCTGCCCTCGCCGCAGCCGATTTCCAGCATGGGGGATGTGGAGGTAAAATTATATTTCCTGATCGTCTCCATGACTATAGGAGTGCTTTTATCACTCAGCCAGGTTACCCCTTTTCCATGAGCTGTCTTGTACCGCTCATCATAGGCTTTGTAATAAGGTTTCATGCCAAAAACCTCTGGAGCTTATTCACAAACGTATTAGCCATATCGTTTCCTCCAAATTCTATTGTACAGACCACCTGACTGCCAGGCTGATGATAAATACCTAAAGAACTAATATAATACTGCCATTTGTTTATATTCGAAATCTATCCTGCTGGTCAAAAAAATCTCCTGTTTTGGCATTTTTCCCAGGCAACTCCATAAGTTACTGACATGCAATTGATAGTACCATTCTCCTGTGTCAAAATCTATTTTTCGCTCATTCCAGATTACCCGCCCATATTGCCCTGGCCTCAGTGAAAAAACGGTTTCATTTAAAATATCATGACGATACAGCAGGGAATCTATATTATTATAATCTTTGTTATGGCCCCGTCTAACTGGCCGACCGCCGCGATGTTCATCATAAAAGAACGTCACTTCATAGCTCTCCCCTTCTGGCTGAATGAACAAATTGGTCAGGTTTAAATCCCCAACAGAACGATAGAATTGAAAACCATGTACATCATTCCTGGGGGAAGGCCAAAACATGGTTCCTCTTTGCCGAAAATTTAAGCTATGAACAATTACATCTCCGTGAAACGGGCCAGAGAGCTTATGCAGTGAATACGCCATGGGAAATTCCGCACGCCTTTTGGCATAGACAGAAGCCCGTTCTTTTTTACCCCAGGAAAGACAGATGTCTTGAATAAAAAGCAAATGATACCTCCTTTGGCAGAAGAGCCGGGCCAAATCGTTATGGGGCCCGCACTTGTCAGCGCCTGGCCTTCACCAGCAGCATCATAGGACGGCGCTTTTCCTGCTCCATCCCCGGAATCCCCATCATCTCCTCTGGGGGCTGGGCCTCCTCCACTGCCTCCAGGGTAAATCCCTGGTTCAGTAATCCCATGAGAATCTGGGTCAGGGTGTGATGGTACTTTTCCACCTGGCAGCCCAAAAACAAGGCGCTCCGCTTACCTGGCACAAAATAGTCGTCTATTGGCCAGCAGGCAGGTTCCCCTTCCTCCGTGTAGATCCAGTCCTGGCCCACTCCTGCCGTAAAGGCAGGATGCTCAATATTAAAGAGAAAGGTACCCCCCCTCCTTCAAGGTGGCGTAAACCTTTTCAAACACAAAATCCAGATCCTCTATGTAATGCAGTGCCAGATTAGAGACCACCAGATCCCAGGTATTCTCTGGAAATTCATACTCCTCCACAGAACAGACCCGGTAATCTATGGCCCTCCCCTGGCTCCGCCTTCCGGCCTCCTGGATCATTTTCCGGCTGGAATCAATGCCCAGAACGGGGCCGGCTCCCTGATCCTCACAAAATCTGCAATGCCATCCATAACCGCACCCCAAATCCAGCACGCTCCTGCCCCCAAGAGGCGGAAACAGAGGCTTTAGCTGGTGCCACTCCCCTGCCGCCGAAAGCCCCTCCCGGCTCCGGGACATCTGGGCATACTGGCTGAAAAAATTTTCATTGTCATATATCTGATTCATGGACAGTCCTCCCTCTCTAATTCTCTAAAATCGTCTTTCGTATCCGCCGTCTGCCGGGCTGATAAATCAAGTAGGGAAGACTACACTACATAGAAGTCACGGACGACAATACCGCCAAAAACACCATTAAAATTAGCAATACACCTGCCCCCAGGGTGAGTAAACGTGTAAGCAGCTTATTCCGTTTGATAAAAACCATGTAGTTCAGTATTCCAATCCCCAACCAGATAAAAAGGTGAATTACATCACTCAGAATAAAATTATAGATATTCCAATCCTTATATGCTTCGTAAGTCGGATCCGTTACATCCTCGTACCCCATCAAAACAATAATATGGTGAATTGCTGTAAAAAAACAAAATCCCGCGATACATCCAAATATCCATGTATATTTTAGCGTTCTCGTACATAAGGCATAGATAATCCCTGAGATGATACTTATAAAAAACCCGGCAATACCAAGCATAAAAGTAATCTCGCCATAACTTTCATGGGCGGCGGCGCATCCGCTGCCGGGCGCGTTAAGGCTTACTCATAATGTTCTAATGAATAATCTCGTTCCTCAAAAAGATAAGTATCATCAATCAATTTCATGCCCGCATCCCTATATATCTCAGCTTCTTTTTGATTCAACGCGCTGCGGGTCCCATTTCCCCAAAAGTTTCTGCTTTCTGAGCCAGGGGGGCGCTTGTAATCGTCCAACCAATCTGTTACCAGAATCGCGCGAGTCGTCTCAATCAGAGACTCAACGCTTTCTGTAAAAAGGGACAGATTATCTTTATCCTCCTGATATACACATTTATCTCGCATCCAGACCATTATATTTTCAAACTCCGTTTTCCACACACCTCGGTAGGTATCCTGCAGTTCCCTGCGTTCCGCCTCGCTGGAAGCGTTGTCAATACGGGGAATAAAATAAGCATCTATTGGATTTGAATATCCTCCCTGATTATGTTCTGATAAAGCAACCGCCGTCTCCCCGTTATCCTCTGATTGAGCGTTGGCCTCCACATTTCTATTACAGCCTGTCGCTGACATGAATAAACAAATATACATAATAGCAACAAAATATTTATTTTTCATAAGAATTGTTCCCAAATCCCTGCCCTCCATGGTTCTATATATACCATATCCGTGATTGGCTTTCAAGCTATTATGCCAAAACAGCCTGTCTATTCTACAATTAATGTAGAAGGATGGCTTATTTTAATGGCAGAGTTGTCTGTGGCCGGCAATAGGCTGTAAACAGTAACATATAAAAGCTTCCGGTCCATTTGATGTAACCGGAAGCTTTTTCTTACTCTGGCGAACCGCCTTGGACTCCTTTGCCTGCCGCCGCTTTCTTTCCTGTCAGCTTGCGGCAGTACTCCCCAAGAGGTGCCAGCCGTATCCCCTCTTGTATCTTCTTCCTCACCTCAGCCTCATATTCCGGAGGGACCATGTCCCGAACCCGGCTCCACATACCTTCCGCGGTAAACCGCCGGTCCATGTCATAGGGCACAATGTCCGCCGTGGACTGAAGCCATTTCAGCATGGCGGTCTGAAGCCTGGCAAGCTCCCCGGACAGCCGGGGATCTTCAATTCGGTTGTGAGTCTCTCCCGGGTCTTCTTTCAGGTCATACAGCTCATCACAACCCATGGTTCTGCTGATGTATTTGTAACGCTGATCTCGAATCATGATACCTTTGGCGTGGGCCAAATCCTCTTTCTGGGACACCTGTTTTGGCCAGTACTCGCTGTTTTCCACAGCCGCCTGGCCGTTCTCCCCGTGATATTCGTCGCAGTGTTCCTCCCCCGGCATCCTGCCGCCCTCGCAGAACACGCAGGGGCGGAGTTCACAGTCAGGATCCTTTAGGGCATGCCGCAGGCTTCTGCCAAACTGGGTATGGGAAGGCGCGACCCCCGCGTAATCCATGGCCGTGGCGTAAAAGTCTACCAGCTCCACCAGGCCGTCCCGAATCCCGGGAGAGACTTTGGAATCCTTAGGCGGCTTTATAAGAAAAGGAACCCTGGTAAGGCAGTCCTCAAAGCAGTTCTGGGCCTTCTCAACCAGGCCGTAATCCCCGGTGTAATCCCCGGTGTAATCCCCGTGATCGCTGAAGAAAAAGATCACACTGTTGTCATAGATTCCCGCCTCTTTCATGGCGTCCCGCAGTCTGCCGAACTGCTCATCCACCTTCATGCACATCCCCTGGTACACTGCTCTCAGCTCGTCCCAGTCATTTTCATCAAAACTCTCCAGATTCTGATAGGAGCGGATCATCTCCTCCATCCTGGGTTTGCCGCCGCAATCCTCCGGACGGATGCGCCGGGGAAGCTTCTTCCGGTCAATGGCGGAAAAGTAAGGTTCCTCCACCTGATAGGGGGTGTGGGGATACATAAGCCCCAGGAAAATACACAGAGGCCTGTCCTCTTTCCACTCCCTGATCAGACGGCACGCCTCATCCACCGCCTCATCGTCAAAAGTGTAATTAAGTCCCTGGTCATCGGTCCTTAACTGCCCACGAAAATGGGAGTAATAATGCTTGCTCCCCCTCTCCCCCGGATATGGGGATCCACCGGCCCCGGGGCTGGTTTCCTGCCGCCGCCGTAAAAAATCCGGTCAGCGTGCTCCTCCGTCCATCCCTCATACTGCCCGGCGGTCAGGTCATTGCGGTCGTTCATCCACACATAATAGCCTGCCTCTTTCAGTTCTTTCAGCAAACTGTCCTCCCCGGGCCTCAGCAGATAACTCATGGTCCGGTGTCCATTTACATGAGGGTAAAGGCCGGTAAAAAAACTGCACCTGGATGGCACGCACACCGGATTCTGGCAGAAAGCATGGCGGAAGGACACTCCATCCTCTCTGGCCATCTGATCCAGGTTGGGGGTAATGGCCGCCGGATTTCCCAGGTGTGCCAGGGTATCGGCTCTCATCTCGTCTGGGTTAAAAATAATAATGTGAGGTTTTTTCTCATTTACTGGTCTGGACTCCACAAATACGCTCTCTCTTTCCTGTAAAATTCATATTGTCAGCAGTGGGCCATACACCCACTGTCTCTGTGGCCCTGTCCCTCGGGGGACTCCCCCTCCATCATCAGGTGCACAGCGCTGAGTTTAAAGGTCTGGGGCAGGGCCAGGATGTTGGGGGTTTGCCCTACGAATTTCTTCTTGGCATCCTCTAAGGCTTCCTCAATGGTGGCCCTGGTCTTTAAGCCCATGCCCCTCCCGTAGCCGGGAGCCTCAGCACCGCACAGATAAATGGCCGAGGTGTTCATTTCCGCGATGTGGGCGCAGCTGATCATGGAGAAGCCGTGGAAGGGATGGAAGGCGTTGCAGAAGCGGTACTTGCGGATATACTCCTGGTTGGTGGCAAAATACTCGCCGTAGCGGTTCATATCCGGCAAAGTGTTCATGTAATCTTTCTGGAACATATCATACATCTCCCGGAGGTAGGGCCACAGCTCGTCGTGGAAATAGCCGTTGCAGATGGAGGAGCAGATGATGACACAGTTGTCGCTCATCACTCTCTTGTGGCGGATTACCTGGGCGGAAATGGCCTGCATAAGCATGATGGGATTGGTTCCCATGCCGTTGCCGTAGTGAAAAGCCTGGGGCATGCCGAAGATCATCACATCGTACTTTTTCTTTGCCCACGGCACATAGGTACGCTTGTCAGCCGTGATCCAGGAATGGGGCTGCATTACCTTGGCGTAGCCGCTGTTGATCTCGATCTGGCGTGAGCAGGTGTCCAGCACGGCGTCGCAGCAGAAAAATTTCTTGCCCATGCATTTCTCCATATGCTGGCCGATCTCGTCAAATTTTGTCCGCATCAAAGACTTGCCGCTTACCGGAGTAAAGTCTTCCCGGTGCATTACCTGGGGCACATGATGGGAAGCGATGGAACGCCAGTGAGTGATTCCGGTGGCGCAGTGCTTGTAACCGCCGGAGTAACCGCCGTAAGGATTGCCCTGGGTGTGTCCGATGAGGATGGCCACATCGCTGTCATAGACATATTTGTTCATCAGCACCGGATCGCCCCGGTCTGTGGTGCCTAAATCTACCATGTGGTCGTAGTCTTCGCTGTCGTGGTTGATGATCTGGTGGGTGTACCAGAACTGGTTAAAAAGCTCCGGCCCCAGGATCTGGCGCAGTTCCGGCTCCGTGTTCCTGCGGTGAAGGCCGTTGGAACAGATCAGAAGGATGTCCTTTTTCTCCACTCCGGCCTGGTACAGCTCGTTTAAAATCAGTTTAATAGAAACCTTCCTGTGGGAGGTTGGCTGCACGCCGCCCTTTACGATATCCGGGAAAATGATTGTAACCTTGGAGCCTTTGTGGGCCAGCTGGGAAAGAGGCTCCATGCCCATGGGATTACGGATGGATTCTAATGTCTTCGCCTCAATCTGATCCTCTGGGATACTGGGTGGATCCGGAACAGTCTGTCCGGGTATGAAAATGTCGGTGCTGTCAGGCAGCTCGGCTGTCATCAGGCCCTGGCCGTATTCAAATGAAACTTTCATTGTAGAGTTCCTCCTTTTTTAGTATCGGCACGCGCCGCTTCGCGGCACCTGCCACGTCGTCGGAAGGCATCCTAAG
>CAJUSJ010000124.1 GCA_910588865.1 uncultured Lachnospiraceae bacterium | reverse complement strand
CAGATATTGAATTTTCAAGGTGCATAGCTAAAATCTATGTGCGAAGTTTGAGTCAGCTAAAAAAAGAACAGCTTTTTACCAGCTCAGAGATGGAAGTGGTAAACTATATTGTATCCCACCCAAAGACAGCGGTGAAGGCGACTATCCGGGAATTAGCGGAGTTGACCTACTCTTCTCCATCTACTATTGGGAGAGTATGCAAAAAGGTGGGGGTTGATGGATTTACAGAATTGAAGATTAAGCTGGCCACGGAGCTGGACCGCCTTGTGGTGGAATCGGGCACAGTGGATGTGACCATACCGGTAGGCCCGGATGACCAGATTGATGATTTTCCCAAGATCTTTTTTAACCTCCATTACCAGGCTCTGGCAGACGCCTACCATACCATCAATATAAAAGAACTGAAAGTCGTGGCGGATATTTTGTATCAGGCAGACAGTGCTTTTGTTTTAGGCTCACAGCAGTCTCTGATCCTGGCTATGGATTTCCTGTGCAAATGCGCTAAGCTGGGCTTACCCTTTTTTAATCCTCTTATGAACAACGGCTTTAACAACAATCTTTACAACAGGAAGGGCTGTAAAAAGGTAGCCGCTCTTCTGATCTCTCAGTATGCGGACAGCCGTCGGATTAGCCGTTGGATTCGGGAGCTGAAGAGCATGAAAAGCGAGATCTGCCTTATTACAGCGAATCCGGACAGCCCCAATATCAACCGGGTCCACCATGCTGTTGTGGTTGAAAGTGAGGAGGCGGTGACAGGGAAAATCGGCAATTTCGCTTCCAGAACCGCGTTATCCTATGTGTTGGATCTCTTATATATGATTCTTTTTATGAAAGATTATGAGGTGAATTTTGGGAACATGATAAGATGGACCAAGGAGAGAGAACGGCCAGAATGGTAAAATGTCCCAAAATATTTTCCTGACAATTTTCTGATTTGGGTAAAAAATACCGCAATAGGCCGGAAATATTGCCAAAAGCGAGTTGAAATTCTATAATCGAATCATCAAAACCTAACAGAAAGTCAGGAGGTTGCATAATGAACAAAAGAACGATCAAACACAGAAGAATAAGCCAGAGGAAGGGAGGTGCCGCGAGATGGTAGAAAAGCTTATGAACGGGATGCTGACATTTGCGGCAAAGCTGTCCAATCAGCGGCATTTAGGAGCAATCAGAAACGCTTTTACCATGCTTCTCCCTGTAGTAGTCACTGGCGCGTTTTGTACGCTGATTTCCAATGTAGTATGTAATGTGAGACCGGGATATGTAAGTCTGGCAAATTTGCCTGGCATGAGCTGGCTGTCTAACTTATCTCCTATTTTTACAGCCGCCAACTATGGTACCATGAATTTTATCAGTATTGGAATCATTATCCTGATCTCTCTGGGACTGGCGGAGAGCTATGGAATAAAGGATCTGACCGTTGCCCCGGTAGCGCTGGGTTCCTATATCTCTCTGTGCATCACAACCGCGACGGTCAATTGCGATGTACAGGAAGGTGTGATTCATGAGGTCGCCAGCGTTCTTTCGGCGGGTTACACAGACGCCAAGGGTCTTTTTGTGGGTTTGATCACGGCCCTGTGCGCCACGGAGATCTATTGTCGTCTGATCAAAAGCGGAAAGCTGGAGATCAAGCTTCCGGAAAGCGTGCCATCTAATGTGGCCCGTTCCTTCACAATCCTGTTCCCGGCCGCGCTGACCATCCTCACCATCTCCGCGGTGGGATTTGTGTTTGAGATGGTTACAGGGATGTCCGTGTTTGTGGCCATTACCACCTTTATCCAGAAACCTCTTATGAACATACTGACAGGACTTCCGGGATATCTGTTCCTGATCTTTATGACCACAGTGCTGTGGGTGTTTGGTATTCATGGAACCCAGACTCTTGGAGCGGTGTATTCTCCCATTCTTCTGTCTGCTTACGCGGAAAATGAGGCAGCTTACGCGGCGGGGACGGCTATCCCCAATATTATCTGTTCTCCATTTTTGTCCTGCTTTTCCATTATCACCGGAGCGGGTGTCACTGGAGGATTGCTGATCGCGATTCTGCTGTTCTCCAAAAGAGACGACTACAGAGCGGTAGCGAAGATCGCTATCCCATGTGCCTTTTTTAACATTAATGAACCGGTTACCTTCGGGCTTCCTATCGTGCTGAACCCGATTCTGGCCGTGCCTTTTATGATCGCGCCGGCTGTATCCGCCAGCTTTGCCTACTTTATGACAAGTATCGGATTCTGCGGACGTATGGTAGTAAACTCTCCGTGGACGACACCGCCCATGCTGATGGCTTTCCTGTCATCAGGCGGTTCTGTTGGAGCAGCTATTACACAGCTTCTCTGTATTCTTCTGGCAGCGGTAGTATACACGCCTTTTGTATTAATATCCAATCACCAAAAACCCGCGGAGGAATAATTAAATCTGTGGAATACCTTTCCTAAGTGTTATGCCCCATGTTCCCACACTTTTTGTGTACAGGGAACATGGGGCATTTTACGGGCTTTTTGATTGTGATCAGGGGGATAACGAAAAAGAACAGTGGAAAATCCGGCCAAACTATGATATGATACATGTCTGACGGCAATGGCTTAAAACCCATAAAGGAGAACGTATAAATTATGAAGTGGAGTAAATTTACACTGACCACCACCACGGCGGCGGTGGATCTGGTAAGCAGCCTGCTTGACGAGATCGGAATCGAGGGAATTGAGATTGAGGACCATGTCCCCCTCACTGAGGCGGAGACCAAAGGCATGTTTATCGACATCCTTCCGGATATGGGGCCGGACGACGGGGTGGCCAAGGTGAGCTTTTATCTGGAGGATGTGTCAGAAATTGACCGGATCATGAGGGAGATCAAGGAAGGGCTTGATGAGCTAAGTCCGTTTGTGGACCTGGGGGAGAGAACCATCACCTCCTCGGAGACAGAGGACAAGGACTGGATCAACAACTGGAAACAGTATTTTAAGCCCTTTACGGTGGACGACATTCTGATCAAGCCTACCTGGGAGGAGATCCCGGACACAGACCAGGACAAGCTTCTGATCCAGATCGACCCGGGGACGGCTTTCGGAACAGGACAGCACGAGACCACCCAGCTGTGTATCCGGCAGCTGAAAAAGTATGTGAAACCAGGTATGCGGCTTTTGGATGTGGGAACCGGAAGCGGTATTCTGGGTATCGCGGCTCTGAAGCTGGGAGCGGCCAGTGTGTTCGGAACAGACTTGGACGAGAACGCCATCACGGCGGTGGGGGAGAACCTGGAGGCCAACCGCGTCGGGAAAGACAGCTTTCAGGTGGTTCAGGGAAACATCATTGACGATGAGAAGGTACAGGCCCTGGCAGGCCATGGCTGCTACGACATCGCGGTGGCCAACATCCTGGCTCCGGTGATCATACTTCTGCAGAAAGAGATCCCCCTCCACTTAAAACCAGGCGGCATCTTCATCACCTCCGGCATCATCAATACCAAGGAGGAGGCGGTGCGGCAGGCCCTGGAGGCCAACAGGGAACTGGAGATTGTGGAGACCACATATCAGGGCGAGTGGGTGTCCATTACGGCGAGAAGACGATAAGGAGACAACGTGTACCATTTTTTTGTATCAAAAGACCAGGTGGGGCCAGAGACCGTCACGGTCCGCGGAGGGGACGTGAACCATATCCGCAATGTGCTTCGGATGAAGCCGGGAGAGAGGATCTTTGTAAATGACGGGGACAGGGGCTATGAGTGCCAAGTCGCGGAGATTGGGAGTGAGGCGGTGGAGGCCCGGATCCTTTCCCGGACAGAGGCCACAAGGGAGCTGCCGGCCCGCCTTCACCTGTTTCAGGGGCTGCCAAAGAGCGGCAAGCTGGAGCTGATTATCCAGAAAGCGGTGGAGCTGGGAGCCTTTGAGATCACGCCCGTGGTGACCCGCAGGACCGTGGTGAAGCTGGATAAGAACAAGGAGGCCGCAAAGCTTGCCAGATGGAACGCCATCGCCGAGAGCGCGGCAAAACAGTCGGGGCGGAGCCTGATTCCCCAGGTAACCCGGGTCATGTCCTTTGAGGAGGCCCTGGGCTATGGGAAAGATTTTCAGGTAAGGCTTATTCCATATGAACACGCGGAAGGGATGGCGGAGACAAAGAGACAGCTGGAGAGCATAGGGCCTGGCATGGATGTGGGAATCTATATAGGTCCGGAAGGCGGCTTTGAGGACAGGGAGATTGAGGCGGCAAAGGGACAGGGAGTGGAGCCTGTCTCCCTTGGTAAGCGGATCTTAAGGACAGAGACAGCGGGCCTTATGGTGCTTTCGGTGGCAGGATATCTGCTGGAGAGCAAGGGTATTTAAGCTGCCCCAAAGCCATTTTCACAGTTTTGGAACAGAGGAAACAGACAGATGGAAGCATATTTTGACAATTCGGCTACAACCAGAGTATTTGACTCTGTAAAAGATATTGTGGTAAAAACCATGACAGAAGATTACGGCAACGCTGCCGCCAAGCATACGAAGGGCGTGGAGGCGGAGCGGTATATCCGGGAGGCCAGGAGCATTATCGCGAAGAGCCTTAAGGTGGAGGAGAAGGAGATTGTGTTTACCTCCGGCGGCTCTGAGTCCAACAATATGGCCCTGATCGGCACAGCCATGGCCAACCAGCGGGGGGGAAAACACATCATTACCACCAATGTGGAGCACTCGTCGGTGTACAATACCCTGGGATTTTTACAGGACCAGGGGTTTGACATCACCTATCTTCCCGTGGACTCCAATGGCCATATAAGCATTTCCCAACTTCGGGAGAGCCTGAGGCCGGAGACCATCCTGGTGTCCGTGATGTATGTAAATAACGAGGTGGGATCCGTGGAGCCCATTGAGGATATCGGGAAAGTCATCAAGGAAGAACAGCCCCAGGCCCTTTTCCATGTGGACGCTATCCAGGCCTATGGGAAATATCAGATCTACCCGAAACGTCTGGGGATTGATCTTCTCAGTGTCAGCGGCCACAAGCTCCACGGTCCCAAGGGCGTGGGATTTTTGTATATCAATGAGAAGGCAAAGGTAAAGCCTCTGATCTACGGCGGAGGCCAGCAGAGAGGGATGCGTTCGGGGACGGAAAATGTGCCCGGAGTGGCGGGACTTGGGGCAGCGGTGAAAGAGATCTACAAGAACCACCAGGAGAAGGTGGATCATCTGTATGAGCTCAAGGACCATCTCATGAC
Organism: uncultured Lachnospiraceae bacterium; assembly: GCA_910588865.1. Classification (GTDB taxonomy): domain Bacteria; phylum Bacillota; class Clostridia; order Lachnospirales; family Lachnospiraceae; genus UBA3402. The sequence goes on along the minus strand of CAJUSJ010000124.1, from coordinate 3,468 downwards.
CAGGATCAAAGAGGTGGAAGGCTGTCAGGTCAACAGCCAGCCGGGAAGAGAGAGCGCTCCCCAGATCGTCAGCGTCAGCTTTGAGGGAGTGAGGAGCGAAGTGCTCCTCCACGCTCTGGAGGACAGGGGCATCTATGTGTCCTCCGGCTCAGCCTGCTCCAGCAATCATCCGGGAATCAGCGGGACCTTAAAGGGGATCGGAGTGCCACAGGAGCTTCTTGACGCTACCCTACGGTTCAGTTTCGGCATGTTCAATAATAAAGAGGAGATCGACTATGCCATTGAAGTGCTGAAGGAGCTTCTGCCTGTGCTGCGCAGGTACCGCAGGGCATAGGGAGGATCAGCCAGGAAAGGAAAACAACATGTTATATCAGTCATTTTTAATTAAATACGCGGAGATCGGGACAAAGGGAAAGAACCGGTATCTGTTTGAGGATGCCCTTATGAAGCAGATCCGCCACGCCATCAGGGAAGTGGATGGGGATTTTTCGGTGGCAAAAGAGACCGGGCGGATCTATGTGCGGGCCAAAGGGGATTATGATTACGAGGATCTGATCAATGCTTTAAAGAGGGTCTTCGGCATTGCCTGGATCTGCCCCATGTTCCAGACAGAGAACAGGGATTTTGAGAACCTGAAAAAAGAGGTGGTGGACTATATAGGCCAGGTGTATCCGGACCGGCGCTTAACCTTTAAGGTGGATTCCCGGAGAGCGGACAAAAAGTATCCCCTGACCTCGGAGGAGATGAACCGGGAGCTGGGAGAAGTGCTGCTGAACGCTTACCCGGAGATGAAGGTGGATGTGCACCATCCCCAGATCATGGTCAGAGTGGAGGTCAGGACCATGGTGAACATCTACTCCCAGATGATCCCCGGCCCCGGTGGCATGCCTGTGGGGACCAATGGAAAGGCCATGCTCCTTCTCTCAGGCGGCATCGACAGCCCGGTGGCAGGGTACATGATCGCCAAGAGAGGCGTGAGGATTGAGGCAGTGTATTTCCACGCTCCGCCTTACACCAGTGAGAGGGCAAAGCAGAAGGTGGTGGATCTCGCGACACTGGTGGCCCGCTACTCTGGACCTATCCGGCTGCACATCGTGAATTTTACGGATATTCAGCTCTATATCTATGAGCAGTGTCCCCATGAGGAGCTGACCATCATCATGCGTCGCTATATGATGCGCATTGCCCAGTCCATCGCCCAGGAGACAGAATGCCTGGCCCTGATCACAGGGGAGAGCATCGGCCAGGTGGCTTCCCAGACCGTCCAGTCCCTGGCTGCCACCAACCAGGTGTGTGATATGCCGGTGTTCCGGCCGGTTATTGGATTTGACAAACAGGAGATCGTGGATATCGCGGAGAAGATCAACACCTATGAGACTTCGATCCAGCCCTACGAGGACTGCTGCACCATCTTTGTGGCCAAGCATCCGGTGACAAAGCCCAATGTGAAGGTGATCCGGCACTCGGAGGAGAAACTGGCGGAGAAGATCGGCCTTATGGTAAAGACTGCCATTGAGGGAAGAGAGACCGTGATGTGCTGGTAAGAGATAGGGGATAACAAAACAGACAGGACCTGCCGGGAACGGATCGGGAGCCATGCCTTGCTCCCCCGCGTCCCGTCGGGTTCTGTCTTTGATACGCTTCCGATGATAGGTTCCGGACAGGCATTATTTGATAATGTACGGTGAGAGTACGGAGAGGATCTCTTCCACACTGCTCTCGGTCTCCGCGTGGATGTTCAGGTCAATGGGCTTGGATAAGTCCAGGCTGAAGATACCCATGATGGACTTCGCGTCGATGACATATCTGCCGGATACCAGATCGAAATCTACGTCGAACTTTGTCAGGTCGTTGACAAAGGATTTTACTTTATCAATAGAGTTTAAAGAAATACGTACTGTTTTCATAGAAAACCTCCTTTAATGATGTCAATGAATGTAGGAAAAATGTTTCCCTGATTAATAATAGTACCGATAAGGCCTTTAAAAGTCAATAGTGAGTTTGCATGAAAAAACATACAATAACTGGTTACTGTTCACAGGCAATGCTGTAGAGAATGGAGGAAGATATGAGGAAGGCAGCCTTGCGCAATCTGGGGTGCAAAGTCAATTATTATGAGACCGAAGCCATGGCCCAGCTTCTGGAGAAGGCGGGGTATGAGATCGTGGCTTTTGAGGACAGGGCGGACGTGTATGTGATCAACACCTGTTCGGTCACCAACATAGCGGACCGCAAGTCCAGGCAGATGCTCCACAGGGCGAAAAAGAGGAATCCCCAGGCAGTGGTGGTGGCGGCAGGCTGTTATGTCCAGGCCGCGGGGGAGGAACTGGAGAAGGACCCGGCTGTGGACATCATAGTGGGGAACAATAAAAAGATGGACCTGCCCCGGATCCTGGAGAAATTTTTCGCGGGGAGAGAGCTGGAGCGGGCGGAGTACTTGATCGACATTGGAAAGACCAGACAGTATGAAGGACTGAACATCGACAAAGTGGCAGGACACACCAGGGCTTTTATTAAGATCCAGGATGGGTGCGACCAGTTCTGCAGCTATTGTATTATTCCTTACACAAGGGGGCGGATCAGGAGCCGAAAGCCAGGGGAGATCATAAAAGAGGTGGAGAACCTTGGGAGTCAGGGGTACCAGGAGATGGTGCTGACGGGGATCCATTTAAGCTCTTACGGGGCGGAATTTGAAGATGGGAAACAGAATGCCCTTGTGGATCTTCTGGTAAGGCTGGACAAGATCCCCGGAATAAAAAGGCTGCGGTTAGGCTCTCTGGAGCCCAGGATCGTCACCGAGGATTTTGCCAGAACCCTGGCAGGCCTTAAGACCATATGCCCTCATTTTCACTTATCTCTCCAGAGCGGAAGCGACTCTGTGCTGAAGCGGATGAACCGCCGCTACACCACTGCCCAATACAGGGAGGTGTGCCGGATTCTCAGGACCTGGTTTGACAATCCGGCCATAACCACTGACGTGATCACCGGATTTCCGGGTGAGACGGAAGAGGAATTCCGGGAGACCGCGGATTTTTTGAGGGAGATCCGTTTTTACGAGACCCATATATTCAAATACTCCAGGAGAGAGGGAACCAGAGCCGCCAGGATGGAGGGCCAGATCCCCGAATCCGTCAAAGCTTCCAGGAGTGATGAGCTTCTGGCCATGGGGGCGGCGATGTCCCTGGAATACCGGAAAAGCTTTCTCGGGCAGGAAAAAGAGGTGCTTATGGAGGAGAAGGCTGTGATCAGCCACAGAGAGTACCTTACCGGCTACACGAAAGAGTATGTCAGGGCAGCCATCCCCTGGGATGAAGGCCTGAAAGGGAAGCTGGTAACCGGGGTTTTTCAGGAAATGCTGGGGGATGATATGGTCCTTATAAAACTTTTATAAAGATTCCTCTTTACGAATCCTAAAAAGTAGTATAGAATAGATAGGAACAGTTAAAGGACGTGAGGACAGATGGGCGA
>CAJUSJ010000123.1 GCA_910588865.1 uncultured Lachnospiraceae bacterium | reverse complement strand
ATGAATACTACGATATAAGGAACGCCTACCTGACGGGACAGAAGGATGTGCTCTCTTGTCTGAGCCATAACACCGTCGGTAGCGGCCACAACCAGGATCGCGCCGTCCATCTGAGCGGCACCAGTGATCATGTTCTTTACATAGTCAGCATGGCCTGGGCAGTCAACGTGAGCATAGTGTCTCTTGTCAGTCTCATACTCAACGTGAGCGGTAGAGATAGTGATTCCACGCTCTCTCTCTTCCGGAGCCTTGTCGATGTTCTCGAAAGCTACAGCCTCGCCGGTACCCTTTCTCTCGTGAAGAGTCTTGGTGATAGCGGCTGTCAGAGTAGTCTTACCATGGTCAACGTGGCCGATGGTACCGATGTTACAATGGGGTTTGTTTCTTTCAAACTTTGCTTTTGCCATTTTATAATGTCCTCCTTAATCAGCCTTAAGCGGCTATTCATCTGCGGCTGGCGCCGCAAAGCGCCAGGCCTTTCATTTTATAATAGGCTAGTCTATATTATATGCTATTTATCTGCTTTTTTCAAGCCTATAATCACTTATTTACCTTTTCTTTCGGCAATAACTTTCTCCTGAACAGACTTGGGCACTGGCTCATATCTGTCAAAGAACATGGAGTAGTTGCCTCGTCCCTGGGTTCTGGAACGCAGGTCTGTGGAGTAGCCGAACATCTCGGACAGCGGAACGTAAGCTTTTACCATCTTGCCGCCCCCGATGTCCTCCATACCCTCGATACGTCCGCGGCGGGAGTTGATATCTCCGATAACGTCGCCCATGTAATCCTCGGGCATGGTCACTTCCACCTTCATGATGGGCTCTAACAGGATAGCGCCCGCCTTCTGCATGGCATCCTTAAACGCCAGGGATCCGGCGATCTTAAAGGCCATCTCGTTGGAGTCTACCTCGTGGTAGGAACCATCGTACACATTGGCGCTGACGCCCAGAACCGGGAAGCCTCCCAGGATACCGGACTTGGCAGCCTCCTCGATGCCAGCGCCTACCGCGGGGATATACTCCTTGGGAATCGCGCCGCCCACAACGCTGGACTCAAACTTAAAGGTCTGCTCAGCGTTGGCATCCATGGGCTCAAAATGAACCTTACAGTGACCATACTGTCCGCGTCCGCCGGACTGCTTGGCGTACTTGCTGTCCACGTCAACGGCCTTGGTGATGGTCTCTTTATAAGCAACCTGGGGAGCGCCTACATTGGCCTCCACATGGAACTCTCTCAGCAGACGGTCCACGATGATCTCCAGATGAAGCTCGCCCATACCGGAGATAATGGTCTGACCTGTCTCAGCGTTGGTCTTGGCCCGGAAAGTGGGATCCTCCTCAGCAAGCTTTGCCAGGGCCTCGCCCATCTTGCCCTGGCCAGCCTTGGTCTTGGGCTCAATGGCGATGTCGATAACAGGCTCCGGGAACTCCATGGACTCCAGGATTACCGGGTGCTGATCGTCGCAGATAGTGTCACCGGTTGTGGTGAGCTTAAATCCAACCGCCGCGGCGATGTCGCCGGAGTAAACCTTATCCAGCTCCTGTCTCTTGTTGGCATGCATCTGAAGGATACGTCCTACCCTCTCCTTCTTCCCCTTGGTAGCGTTCAGGACATAAGAGCCAGAGTTCATGGTACCGGAGTACACCCGGAAGAAAGCAAGCTTTCCAACGAATGGGTCGGTCATGATCTTAAACGCCAGCGCGGAGAAAGGCTCTTCATCAGAAGAGTGTCTCTCAATCTCGTTGCCATCCATGTCAACACCCTTGATCGCGGGGATGTCGGTAGGAGCGGGCATATATTCCAGAACCGCGTCGAGAAGCTTCTGAACGCCTCTGTTTCTGTAGGCGGACCCGCAGCACACCGGAATCGCGGCGCACTCACAGGTCGCCTTCCTCAGGACAGCCTTCAAGGCTTCCTCGGCGGGCTCCTCGCCTTCCAGATATTCCATCATCAGATCGTCGTCAAGCTCGCAGATCTTCTCCACCAGCTCATTGCGGTACAGCTCCGCGTCGTCTTTCATGTCATCCGGAACTTCTACGATGGAAACATCGTCGCCCTTGTCATCATTATAGATGTAGGCTTTCATCTCAAACAGGTCAATGATCCCTTTGAATTCATCTTCCTTGCCGATAGGCAGCTGCAGACAGATGGCGTTCTTGCCGAGCCTTGTCTTGATCTGCTCCACCGCGCCGTAGAAATCCGCGCCCATGATGTCCATCTTGTTGATAAACGCCATACGGGGCACGTTGTAGGTGTCGGCCTGACGCCATACATTCTCAGACTGCGGCTCCACGCCGCCCTTTGCGCAGAAAACGCCCACAGCGCCGTCCAGCACGCGAAGGGAACGCTCAACCTCTACGGTAAAGTCAACGTGGCCTGGAGTATCAATAATGTTGATACGGTGCTCTAGAGCGCCTGGCTTTGGCTTACAGTTTTCCTGCAGAGTCCAGTGGCAGGTCGTGGCAGCTGAAGTGATTGTGATACCTCTCTCCTGCTCCTGCTCCATCCAGTCCATGGTAGCAGTGCCCTCATGAGTATCACCGATTTTGTAATTTACGCCAGTATAGTACAGGATACGCTCTGTCAATGTAGTCTTACCCGCATCGATGTGAGCCATAATCCCGATGTTTCTGGTCCTCTCCAACGGATATTCTCTTCCAGCCAATTGTGGTTCCTCCTAACTAGAATCTGTAATGCGCAAATGCCTTGTTTGCCTCTGCCATCTTGTGCATATCTTCTTTTCTCTTAACAGAAGCACCCGTGTTGTTTGCCGCATCCATGATCTCGTTGGCCAGTCTGTCCTTCTGAGTCTTCTCGCCTCTCTTACGTGAGAACATGGTCAGCCAACGGAGTGCCAACGCCTGTCTTCTCTCCGGCTTCACCTCGATGGGCACCTGATAGGTAGCGCCGCCGATACGTTTTGCCTTAACCTCCAGCACAGGCATGATGTTGTTCATCGCTTCCTCAAATACCTCTACAGCGTCCTTGCCGGTCTTCTCAGCGACCCGCTCAAACGCGCCGTAAACAATCTTCTGGGCAACACCCTTCTTGCCGTCCAACATGATGTTGTTGATCAGCTTGGTCACAACCTTATTGTTGTAGATCGGGTCCGCCAATACGTCTCTTTTCTGAGTATGTCCTTTACGTGGCACGTTACTTCCCTCCTTAACTAAACTTACGTTAACTCTCAGGTACTCACACGTTTCCATAAAATGTGTCCGTGCTCACGATTCTGTCTATGTTCCTGCAACCAACAGGCTCAATATCACGAATCTGGCACTGATAAACATTTTACTGCTGTTTGTGGTACAAATTACTTCTTCTCTTTCGGCCTCTTAGCGCCGTACTTGGAGCGGGCCTGTCTTCTGTTGGCAACGCCTGCTGTATCCAATGTACCTCTCACGATGTGGTATCTGGTACCCGGAAGGTCCTTTACTCTTCCTCCGCGGATCAGAACAACGCTGTGCTCCTGCAGGTTGTGTCCCTCACCCGGAATATAGCTTGTCACTTCAATGCCATTGGAAAGACGTACCCTGGCGATCTTTCTCAGAGCGGAGTTAGGCTTCTTTGGGGTAGCGGTCTTCACAGCGGTACATACGCCTCTTTTCTGAGGAGAAGAGGTGTTGGTGGCCCGCTTCTGCAAGGAGTTGTAACCCTTCTGGAGAGCCGGCGCGGTAGACTTCTTCGCGGATGTCTGTCTTCCCTTTCTAACTAACTGGTTAAATGTTGGCATTCTTTTCACCTCCTGTGATATTGTCTGTGGTTGCTGTATGTCAGCCTGTTTCGCGTACCAAAACATTACGTGTTTTCGCACGCCTCCTTATTATAGCAAATAATGGCACGTTGTCAAGGAATTTTTGAAAATTCTGTCCACAAAATTCTGTTCGCTTGTAACAGTTCAGATAACCTTTGAACCGCCGCATCCGCTTCGCCCTCCGCGGATAATACAAAAAGGCAAAAGCCCCTGGTCACTTACATGGTCAGAGACTTTATGCCTTTTTAAAATAGATACCGGACGGTTTATTATTCTTTGATCCTGTCAATGTCTATCAAATTTACCCCGATGACATTAAGCAGCGCTTTCAGAGAAAGGTATTCTTCTGTATCCTTTGCTATCTCCGCGTTACCAGGCAAGTCATCACCACCTTTTCGATCACCTCAAAAGCACTTTGCTGCTTGTATTATACTTGAGAATCCAGGCGATGTAAGGCCTTTATTCCCTGACCTGGATCCACAAAACCTGATACGTTATTGTTCATAGGTACCTGTCCATTTAAAATTGCCTACGGCAATGGGGCATATGCTTTGACCCCCATAACGGTATTGGCTCATGACTAATCAGCGGGGGATCAGTCATGGAGTGAACAGCAACCCCGATACTCCCGTCAGATCTCCTTCCTCTCCATTCTTGTCAGCCCATGCCTGACGCGGTCTCATTCTTCCATAGACTTCTTCACCAGCTGGTTGATCCCCTCATAGATCTCAAAAGCCTCAGCCTTCCCCTCATTCCCAAAAGCCTGTCTCAAAACAGCGCGGATAGACCTGACCAGCGCTGCCGAATTCTCGTTGCCATAAGACTCTTTGATAATATCGTCTGTTATGGCAACGATCGTATGAGCCGCCGGGTTTCTCACCTGTCCTGACAAGACCGACCACCGGATCAGTTCATCTGCCGCGTTCCCATACTTTTCATTTCCTGGCTGTGTACTCAAAAACTTCACAATATGTACAACAGAGAGGGCGTTGACCGGTTTTCCCCACTCAAATCTCCCCAGTTTTTTATCAGAAAACTGCTCATCCAAATATTTCTGAATCCCGGGTATCTTTTTTGTACACCTATCCTTGGACAAGTACATAATGTAAGAATTTTTCAGTCTTCTTCCTTCCGTGATGTCCTCCATAGCTACTCTCAAACATTTTTCCATCAAATACCTGCCCAAGTACAGCGTCATAATCTCCAGCCTCATAGAAAAATCATTCAGTTCTCCCCGAAGCTGTTTGATCCTCATACTGTTAAAAAATTCTGTCAGCTGCGCGATATCGGAGCGCTGTATAGGATAAAGCTCATCTCTCATGCCCAGTTTCATCGCTGCCTGTTCCGCCTCCTTGTGCTCCAGATTCAGCCGTCTTTTCGCGTGCTCCAAAAGCATCCCTGTTTTTTCCGAAAAATTTCGCTGATTCTCTTTATATAGAAGCAGAGCGCCGGAGTAATCATAATTCTCGATCAGAGACAAAATCTGGAGCTGGACCATGGGCCTCCTGAAATTGAGAAGCTGAGGCTCCTGACACCTGCAGGGACTGCCCTCCTCATTGTCCACATCTGTCTCAAACCACTCCTCAATCAGATCATTCCGAGGATCAAAAGCAGAGGTTCTGGTAGAGGACCGCTCCGGATTACTTACCTGTATGGCTATATAATGCTCCGGGTCAGATATCGCGATCATGCACAGCGCTGTTTCCATCTGGGGCGTCCCTGATGTGATGTTCAAAAGAACCTTCTTATCCGGGTACCTTTTCCGAGTCTCGCTGCAGATAGCAAGAAACGCTGTGGAAAAATCATCGTAACTGTGGGCATCATGGATCTCTGTGGGAATAGCCTCTACCTTACAATCTCTATCCAGCAAATGGATCGCTGTCTCGTTGTGATGATACTCCTTCTCATCTTTCCCGATCTCTTTCGAGAGGATCAGAATCACCGCCTCCGGACGGTAATGGCGGACGATATGAAGAATAGGACCGTCGTGCTCTCCCCTTATGGGATCTGTTTTTCCTACCGCGGCTATCAGAATACTGTCTCTCATAATTACTCTTCTCCTTTGTTTTTATTTTCCTATTGATTTTTCCCCGTCTTTTGTAGAAAGTCAAAGTTGTTTCCATCAGGTAATCCGTATATTCCTATAAAAAATATAGTTCTTCTTCCTCAAACTTCAGTTCTGTCTCCCCTTTTCCCCACAGCTTCACTCTTTCCATCATACTCTGATTGACAGGAATCATGCACACACTGTCCTCTTCCCCCACAAGTTCCGCCATTTCCTTTTCAAATCCTTTCATATCCGCTGAGTCCATGATTCCAAAAAAACAGCTTTTCTGTATCCGTCTCAAGCCGTGATCCTTGCACAGCTGAACCACTTTCAGCCTTCTTCTCTGACTACAAATATCATACAGCAGCCAATACATCTGGTTTTTTCTCCCCTATCTTCTCTGCCACTTCAAGCAGTTCCATATAGATCTTTCGTTCCAGAGTGATTCGTTTCTTCCGATAGACCACTTTTCCTTTAAACGTTTCGTAAAATTTAGAGACCAGCAGCTTTCTCCCCTCATCTGTAAACAAAAGTCCGCCGCCGCTGTCTGGCTTCATATCTTTCATGGTGATCCGCCGGTCATGACAGATCTCATAAGCCAATTCCTCGCAGATAATCCTCTGGCTCTCGATAAAATCAAACACAAATGTAGGTTTATTGTAAGTATCCACATGCATCACTCCGATATAGGGGTCCAGACGGCACTGATACATCAGATTTTTAATTTTCGCGTATAAAATCCCGTACAGATAGTTCAATACACAGTTATAGACATCCTGCGCCGCTCTCTGTCTCTGGGAAAATTTCATGTCATCAGGCATGAGAAAAGAAATACACTCAAAATAGGAGCGCCCCGAACTCCCTTCAATTCCCTGTAAGGTATCCCGGACCTGGTTCATATCTGTCCCCTGAACATCCCTGATCTTCTCTACAGACTCCTGCATCCTCTTTATACGAACACTCAGATACAAGACAGCATCGCTGTCCTCTGTCTCCAGAAGAATTTTCTCTAACTGCGAGATACGGTTTTCGATTTTCTTTGACAAAAATCCCTTCACCATTTCCACGCCATCCCTGCTCCGGGCCAGAAGTATCTGGTTCCTCTTATAGATAGGGGAGCTTCCTCCAGAGAACGGGAGAATCTCTCCTTTGGGATTGCCATAACCATCCAAAAATAAAATCCATATGTCCTTTTCCATACAAAGCTGAATCGCGTCAGCGGAGATATTGCAGGCTGGATAAATATGAAGTTCCTTTACTTTATCAGCGCTGATTTCTTTTTCACCCTTGGACGACTTTACAGTAAGGCAATTACTTCTTTTGCCAATCTTCGCTCCGTACTCCTGAACAGTCAAAACCATAAATTCCTCCTAATATTTTGAGATAAAAGACACGGTGTCAGGTTTCCCTGACACCAGAGACCCGCGCTAACCGAACAAATCGGAGCACAGAGAGCAGACAAAGCCACCGGCTGAACCCACCAGACCGCCAATCGCGGCACCACCAGCCGCTGCCGGACCAAACACCGCGGTAACACTGCCACCGATACTGGCTCCAACGGTTCCCGCCACAGAAGACACCCCAGCCGCCCGAACAAGCATATCTGTTAAATCTGACATATGTTTTCCTCCTAGATAATAATGGTGATGGTTGATAAGTTCCTTCTCGTCGGCATCTGCCGACTTATATACCCCACTAGCAAAGTGGGGAGCCAATAAGGCAGATCAGCCTCATTGGACAGCGGTAACATTTGCAGCCTAACATCACGCTCTCACCTCCCGGCCCCTGACATGTTTTTAGTATAAATGATTGGCAGATGTATTGGCAGTGCTTCAAGGGAAAATATTAAGCGTTTTTGCTGCTGTAAATCGGATTGTCCAAAATTTCTTTAAATGACGCGGCAGAGGATTCAATGACTGTCCCGGATCGGGATACTCTCCTACGGTTTTCATTTTTCCTTATTAAAAATACAGGCGGCTTCAAGCCTATAACATATTGACAAGACCCTATTGTTACAATATATATACATGGTGCTGCTCAAACGGTAAAAACGCAAAAAAGTAATCGTCCTGGCCTCGGAAACCTGACAATTACTTTTTTGTAGTCAAATCAATTTAATTCCAGGGCAACCGTCTTGCTTTACGGCAGCACCTTTTTATTTATCTTATTTCCAAGCCTATTCTAACCGATTCTGACTGAACTGTCAATATCCAAATCGTAATCTAAAACTCTTTCCCTAAGCGTACCAGCTGCCACGATTCCTGTATATAGATCCATCATTCCTACCGCAATATGGCTCTTCTGACAGGTGCTCCAGCCTTTTTGATTTCGTCACGGCTTGTGTATCTGCCTGCCGCATAAATGCTGAGTATTGTTTCATCATGTAGGATCTCTATTCTCCATTCTCAGAACCCACCTTCTCCATACACAGCTTCGTTGCATAGAACGTGTTCTATATTTAGCGTCTGCATATCCGGCATAATTTGTAATACCGTGCTTTGGCATTGTCCGCAGGCTCCACAACAGACCATGGTACCTGTATAGAAGCATACTTGCCTTGATAGGCTGTCTGGTTTCCGGTCATGACATTCACATTGTCTTTGAAGTCAAAGCCGGATGCATTGTGTTTCAATCCTTATTTTCTTGGATTCATCTTTTAATAAAGAAGATGGTACAGGGCTATGAGGGCGTGGTACTATCTCAATCCTTATTTTCCTGGATTTATCTTTCTTATTGCTCGGTTAAAGGAACGTTATAGACCGTCGACAAAACTGTCTCAATCCTTATTTTCCTGGATTCATCTTTCTTATATTCCAATCTGGAACTTGGAACTTTGAAATCCAAAATAGGTCTCAATCCTTATTTTCCTGAATTCATCTTTCTTATCATTTGTATGGGGAAGATCATTTAGACTATAATGGTATGTCTCAATCCTTATTTTCCTGGATTCATCTTTCTTATATAAGGCTCAGAATATGAACCATGCAAACTATAACCTGTCTCAATCCTTATTTTCCTGGATTCATCTTTCTTATTCCAATCTCCGCATGGATAAAAGAGTAGAACTTTGTACGTCTCAATCCTTATTTTCC
>CAJUSJ010000122.1 GCA_910588865.1 uncultured Lachnospiraceae bacterium | reverse complement strand
TCAGACTCAGACAGAGATTGCCAGGGCCTTAAACATCTCCCAGGTCCAGGTGTCAAGGCTTGAAAAAAAGATTCTGCGCCAGATGAGAGAAAAAATGTGACAAAAAAAGCATGAAAAAAAGTGAACAAGGCCATACTACTAAAAAATAAACGAATGGATGTGGTATGGCATGAGATCTTCAAAATCAAAGTGGGGCTATGCTTTGGCCCTGATTCTGGCCCTGACTCTCATCGGAGCCGGCCTTATAGGATACTTTATTTACAGCAATGGCTCAAAAGATTACACCGGAGGAATGCTGGTCCATTTTTCAGACATGGCAAAGGAGATGATGTGACATGGGAAAAAGCCTGTATCTGAAGCTGGAACAGATCTCGGAGGTCCATGAAAAGGATGTGTATCTGAAAGACATTGCCGCGCTGTACAGCGACGACCCGGCGGTCCTTAACAAGTGCAAGGCCCTGAAGGTAAAAAAGATCCCCTCTGACAAAGATCGCCGTTATGTGGGAAATGTTCTGGACATCGTGGAGCTGATCACCCAGGCAGATCCCCAGATACAGGTGGAAAATATGGGTGAGACCGATTTTATCATTGACTATAAAAAACCGAAAGCGCCCAACTATCTGTGGGCGTGGCTCAAGACCATCTTTGTGTGCGTGGTCTGTTTCTGCGGCGCGGCCTTTGCCATCATGACCTTTAACAATGACGCCAGTGTCAGAGACGTGTTCCAGGAGGTGTACGGCCTTATTTTGGGGCAGGAGGCCGGAGAGTTCACCATCCTGGAGTTATCCTACTCCATAGGTTTAGGGCTGGGGGTCATTCTGTTCTTCAACCATTTTTCCAAGTGGAAGCTGAACACAGACCCCACGCCCCTGGAGGTAGAAATGCGGCTCTATGAGGACAATATTTCCAAAACCCTGATTCAAAACAGCGGAAGAAAGGAGTCGGGAGTAGATGTTACTTAAAATGACAGCTCTGGCTCTGTTCGGGCTCTGCGCCGGAGGCGTGATCGCGGCAGGTATTTTCGCGTTCCTGGCCATTATCGGAGTGTTTCCCAGACTGATCGGGAAAACGGGGACCAAGAAACATATTATGCTCTACGAGACCGCGATCATCCTGGGAGGCGCTCTTGGAAATGTTCTGGACCTGTTTGAGTTCCCTGTGCTCATTGGGGGGACATGGTTTTTGGCGGCCTTTGGAATCTCCTCCGGAATCTTTGTGGGCTGTCTGGTGATGTCCCTGGCAGAGACCTTAAAAACCCTTCCGGTGATAAACAGGAGGATCCACTTGTCTGTGGGGCTCCAGTATGTGATCTTTGCCATCGGTCTTGGAAAAATGCTGGGATCTCTCTTGTATTTTTCGGCAGGGATAGCCGCCCCTTGACCAGGAACAATAACCTGGTAAACGTTAGTCTTTGCAAAACCCCCAATCTGTGGTATAATGACATCTCATAATATTAAGTTATGTCTGACATAACAAAAAAATATAGCAGACTGGGAAAACAGCGGTAATATTTCCAGAAAAAACGAAAGAGGAGAACCGTTCAAAGATGAAAGCAAACACGCGATGGGCAAGCAAACTGGGATTTATCATGGCAACAGCGGGAGCGGCCATAGGGCTGGGAAACCTGTGGAAATTTCCATATCTCATGGGAAGAAACGGAGGTTTCCCTTTTCTCGTGGCCTATCTGTTTTTTATTGTGATCCTGGGGCTTCCGGTAATGATCACAGAGATGTCCTTAGGAAGGAAGACCCGCCACGATCCGGTACAGGCGTACAGGGATATTCATCCGAAGGGAGGCATTGCCGGGATTTTCGGCGTGCTGGCGGCTTTTATTATTCTCAGCTATTACAGCGTGATCGGCGGGTGGATCATCAAATACATTGTCAGCTACGGCACCACCATGGCGGCTCCGGCGGACTTTGAAGGCTTTATCAGCAGCCAGGAACCCGTGGTATGGCACCTGGTGTTCATCGCCGTCACCACGGCAGTGTGCTACTTTGGCATCAGCGGCATCGAGAAGGCAAGCAAGGTGATGATGCCTCTCCTCTTTGTCCTTCTTTTCGTGATCATTGGCCGCTCCGTGACCCTTCCCGGCGCGTCAAAGGGGCTGGCCTTTATGTTTATCCCGGATTTTTCCGCTTTCAGCCTGAATTCGGTCAGCAGCGCTCTGGGGCAGGTATTTTACTCCCTCAGCCTGTGCATGGGCATCACCATCACCTACGGAAGCTATTTAGGAGAGAAAGAAAATATCCCCCGAAGCTGCGCGTCCGTGGCTGGCTTAGACACACTGATCGCCGTTCTTGCGGGTATTGCCATCTTCCCGGCAGTGTTTGCCTTTGGCTTAGAGCCAGGCCAGGGACCAGGGCTGATCTTCGGAACCCTGCCTAAAGTGTTCTCCGCCATTGCCGGAGGAGGGATCTTCGCGTTCCTGTTTTTTGTGCTCATATTTTTTGCCGCTGTCACCAGCGCCATCGCCCTTCTGGAGGTACCGGTGTCATTTGCCATAGACACCTTAAAGTGGTCCAGAAAAAAAGCGGCCCTTGGGATCGGGTGCGCCGTATTTGTTATAGGGATCCCAAGCGCGTTGTCTTTCGGACTCCTAGGCCAGGCGCGGATCCTGAATTACAGTGTATTTGATTTTATCGGCATGATCACCGACAATATCCTCCTCCCCGCGGGTGGCCTGGCCATGTGCTATTTTGTAGGGTGGAAATGGAATCCGGAATGTCTGGTGGAAGAGATTGAGAGGGGCGGTGTATCCTTTAAAGTGAAAAAGCTGTGGGTTATTTGCATACGGTATTTGACCCCCATCCTGGTGGGCATCGTGACCCTCACCGGATTTTACAGCATTTACCAGGTGGTGTTTTAGAGCGGTTTTTGTATGTTTTGGCAGAGACAGGCGCATACTGACAGTAAGAGGTGAACTGTATAGAGCGGCAGGCAGGAATGAGTGTCTGCCAGAACAGGAGGTCTTATGGAGATTAATAAGGATGCGTATAATGCCTATGTGAAGGAAGTAACTCCCGTGAACCCGGTTTGGAAAAACATTGCCAGGGCTTTTGTGACAGGTGGAATCATCTGCGCCATCGGCCAGCTGATGCTTAACTGGTTTCAGTCTTATGGGATGGATGAGAAAACCGCCGGGGCATGGAACCTGCTGATGCTGATTCTGGCGAGCATCGTGCTGACCGGGTTTAATGTGTACCCTAAGATCGTCAAGTGGGGCGGCGCGGGGGCGCTGGTGCCTATTACCGGGTTTGCCAATTCGGTGGTTTCGCCGGCCATTGAGTATAAGGCGGAGGGACAGGTGTTTGGGATTGGGTGTAAGATCTTTACGATTGCGGGGCCGGTGATACTTTATGGGATTTTGAGCAGCTGGGTGTTGGGAGTAATTTATTGGATTGGGGGAGTGATGGGAGTTCTTTGAGAAATTTATGGAAATGAAGGGATAAGGAAGAATTAGAAATAGCGAGACGAATGCTAACGCTAAATACGAGAGTGGTTGGAAAACGTATGGAGATAAGCGTTTTGGTTGGTTGAGCTGGTCGCGAATATGCCGCGCGCTCATTCCCCGGGTGTACAGGGAGATGACCTTTTCCTCAGTGCCAGATATGTCGCGCTGGTATTTGGAAATCCGTTTGGGCTCAAACTCACCGTCCCGATCCCTGGGAACATCTATCTGGAATTCCCCATACTGGCTTTAAAAAATACTCCTTTTCGATAAGAATTGTCATATCCGAATTCTTACCAAAAAGGAGCCATTTTTTTCCAAAGACACAAACTATTTTACACTACTGTATAGGATTACCCACCTCTTTCAAGAATAGCTTACATTACAGTATCATCTCGCAAAGAGTCCATGAGATTGCTTCCAAGTACCTTCTTCGCGCCAAGATAATATGCCCATCCCACAAAACCCAAAATAGCCAGGATAAATGCCAGTATTGGTATGAACGGTATTTCACCAATGACAACCATTGGTTCCAGATAACTCACTTTAATAAAAAAGACAACCGCGGCCGCGGTAATCGGCAATGTAATCAACACCGGACGCCCGGCTATCACAAGAGCCTCTACGCAGAATATTTTTCTCATTCCCCGGGGCGTCATGCCTACGGACAGATAGCGGGCAAACTCCCGTTTTCTCTGACGTACAAAACCAAGTGTATTAGAGAATACATTTCCAATACCTATGATCGTGAGCAGTACACAGAATAGGCTGACCAAAGCCTTCATTCCGCGAAACATATTATCATTGTTAAGCTTGTCCTGAATACGGTTCTCGATTTCTGTTTCATACACCCCGCCAAGCAGCCGGGAAACATTTTCCTCTATTTCATTCAATTCTGCCAGAGTTGCTCCGTCTTTCGCCAGGATCCGGATATAAGTATCCGCCTCCGTTCCTCCGATCTGTGCTTTGATTTCTTGCCACACAGATACGGGGATAAAATGCACCAGTTCATAATAATCCACGGTCCCATATTCTTCCCGCAGGTTAGGAACCTCCTGCGTATACGCAATTACCGGAATTTCTGCCGTCCCATTTTCCTGCCCGGTCCCGCGGATGACAGTGGTCTGCTGGCTTTCTGTCAGATAGGCAAGCATGCGCCGCTTACGGAAATTGGGGTCTGCGGCGTCACAAATCTGGTTCCGGATCACCGCGCCGTCTAACCGCGGCTTTGCTCCAATCTGCCCACAGTATTCCAGAAAGCTTTCATCATCCAGAATGACCAAAGGAACATTTACCAACCATCCAGCGGAAGTGGGAGATACATACTCTGGCGAGGCATTCCGAAATCCTCCCATGGCCCGCGATTCTTCACTGATTTCGTCTTCTGTCAGTATGCGTTTAGCTGCTGCTTTCTGATAAACCACACCGCTTTGTATGCCGGGCAGTTCCTGTAAAGCATCGGTCCTATCAAAAGCGTCTATTTCCGTATTGTTTACCGTTACCATGATATCCCAGGCGTCTTGATACCTTTCAAAATAGGTCTCTCTCTGGCTTAGGATGATAATCGCTAAAAAACACATGGAAAAAGAAAATGCCAAGAAAGAAAATATAAGGGATAATGTGGCAGTCCCCATAGCTTTCCCCTGGGCTTTCAAGGCATTTCCGGCAAGTTCTCCCTCCACCCCAAATAAAAGAGATAAGATACAGGAATTCTTTTTCCTTTTCAGCTGAATCTCACTGGTATTTTTGATAGCCTCCAGTGGCGTCATCTTACTCATTTTTCTGGCAGGAATCCATGCGGAAATCCAAATGGTTATAACCGTGGCTGAGAGAGAAAGCAGCAGGATCAAAGGATTATAACTAAATGGAAGCACCAGCCGCCTTGCCACATCAGTCAACAACACATTGATTCCCTGAATGATTCCCATACAGATCAAAATGCCGAATAAATTGCCTGCCGCAATTGGTACCGCGCATAATACAAAAGCCTCCTGCAATAGACAAGTTCGTATTTGTTTCGGTGTGGCTCCGATGCTGGAAAGAATGCCAAACTGATGGATCCGGGCATTCATTGTTACCGCGAAAGCGTTGTGAATGATCAAAATCAATGAGAAACTGGCAATGACCGTAATCATTAAAGAAAACGGAAAGATCCAGCGTAACGCGGAATCATTTGAATCACGGATTAGGTACATGTTTAAGAGGGTATAGTGGTATGTGACAGCATCTGCCGGAACTCCAATTAGTTCAGCGATCCGGGGCATATCTGTGAGAATACTCCCCAGCTTCTTAAAATAAATGTCTGCCGCGGTTCCCTGTTCACCAGAGCATTCTTCATTTAGGACTGCCTTTTCCACATTGGCATAGTTCTGAATCAGGTCTAAATCTTCCGCGCTTATTTCTCCAATAATACGCCCCTGCCAGTCACCCTCCTCCACTTTTATCCGTTCTATCTCATATACCCACAAATTGTAAAACAAACCGCACAATAAGGACAAGAGCAGCGCGGAGATAAAAGCCGCTACCATTACAGACATACTGGAAGCCCGGTTATTCTTAATATAACCTGCCGAATAATCTTTCCACATATTGTTTACCCCCGTTTCTCATCGCTGATAATCCGTCCGTCCTCTATGGCTACGATACGGTCTGCCTCTAACGCGACCTTTTCGTCATGGGTAATCAGCACAATGGTCTGGTTAAGATTGCGGTTAGACAGCTTTAACATGTCAATAATTTCTTTTGTATTTTTTTGGTCCAGATTGCCGGTAGGCTCGTCCGCTAAAAGCAAGGCAGGGCGATACACCAAAGACCGGGCTATGGCGGCTCGCTGCTGCTGTCCCCCTGATAACTGGCTTGGGAGTGACTCCAATTTATCGGCAATCCCCAGAGCGTTTACCACTTGTTCAAAAAATTCCGGATTAGGTTTCTTCTTATCCAGCAAAAGCGGCATAAGAATATTTTTGCGTATGGTGAGTGTGGGAATCAGATTATAAAACTGATAAACCAATCCCACTTTTCTGCGCCGGAAGATTGCCGACTCTTCTTGATTCAAAGTGGAGATATCGGTCCCCTCAATTACAACCCTGCCCTCTGAGGGATGATCCACACTGCCAATAATATGCAGCAAAGTGGATTTTCCTGAGCCGGAAGCGCCTACGATCGCGACAAATTCGCCTTTCTCTATGGACAAATCTATTTTGTCGAGGGCAATCACCTGATTACTGCCAGTGCCGTATACCTTTCTTACTCCTTCACACTTTAAAATATCCATGTTTTAATTCCTTTCTACAATCGCTGTATCTTCTCAATCCCTCTGCTTATCAAAAAGCAGCCCTCTTTTTTATTATACCAAAGTAAAGTGACAGTTCAGTGACAGTAGATACGGATTTCAAAACAAGCGCCGCCGTCCGGTAGATTATCCGCGCTGATGGTGCCATTTTGCCCTTCAATAATTGCTTTTGATATGGCGAGCCCAATGCCGATTCCATTGCCTTTCGCGTTTTCTCCCCGGTAGAACCGCTGGAAAAGATGGGGAATATCTTTCTTGGGGAAACCAGTACCAGTATCCCATATGCGTATTTGCGTATAAAGAGGATTCTGCTCATAAGAACAATGTACGACTCCTCCTGCCGGTGTATGCTCCATACAGTTTTTAAAAAGATTGATAAATGCCTCCATTGTCCACTCCATATCCGCGCGGATCAACACACTGCCCGATTCCGGTATGTCGACGCGGACATCAGCCTCCGCAAATAATTCCTGTAGATTATCAGCGGCAAGCATAAGGACCGTAAAGACATCAACCTCTGTTCTTTCCAAGGTTAAGGTTCCCGCGTCAATGCGTGATAATAACAAAAGGGCTTCTTCCAAATGTGTCAAACCAGAAAGCTGTTTCAAGATCTGTTCCAAATGCCAGGGGGATGGATTTTCTTTCATCATCTGAGCGGAAAGGGAAATAGATGTGATTGGTGTTTTAAGCTGATGAGCGATGTTGTATAGATTTTCCGCGAAATTATTTTTCGCCTTAAGAGCGGTATCTCTCGTCTGGTATAATGTAGTTACTGTCTTATAAATTTCGTCCTGTAATTTGGAAAATTCATCTTCACCAGTCTGAAGAAGAACACCGCCGTTTCCGGTATTAACCTTTTCCAGATAATCTGTCAGCCCGTTGATCCGTATTGCTTCCTTTTTATGCCAAATAACAAGCGTGACAAGAAATAATACTCCTCCAGCGAAAAATCCAATTAACACAATGATCCCGTTATACACTCCCGAAGACTGTAAAAAGTCGGTCTGCTGATAACCATATCTCCAGATAATATTTTCTTCTGTAGGAATATCAGGGTCATGCTGATAATCCTTTAGTACAGAAAGAATTGCCTGTTCCGCTTCCGGCTGCTTGTCTATAATCTTCTGGCTGATCTGCCCCAGCGCGATCCTATGGGCATGGTTATAATAATTAGCTAAAAGAAAGGTCGCAAGGGCAGTGGAAAGCAGGCTGACCGACAGGACAAACCCTATCAGTACGGGGATATTTTTTCTTTCACTCATTTCATATCCTCCAGAATATAGCCAATACTCCTTACCGTTTTCAGACAAGCTGGCTGACGCAGCTTTTCCCGCAGACGTTTCATCGCGACCGTCAGTGTATTGTCGTTGACATAGTTTCCGTTGCTGTCCCAAACCTTTTCTAACAGTTTTTCCCGTGTGACAGTTTTCCCTTTGTTTTGCAGCAGAACCAAGAGTAACTGGTATTCTGAGGGACTTAAACGGATTTCTTCTGAACCAAGGTAAACCCTCATACGTTTTTGGTCAAGCGAAATAGCGTCACAGGACAAGTATTGTTTTGATACATCTCCCGTCCTCCGTAACAGAGCCTGGATGCGTGAAAGCAGGACATCCAGCTCAAAGGGCTTCACTATATAATCATCGGCTCCATTTTGAAAACCAGAGACAATATCACGGGAATCTCCACGAACAGTAAGAAAAATAACAGGCAGCTCTTTCCAGCCCTCCCGTATCCATTGACACAGCATAGCGCCGCTTCCGTCCGGCATATTCCAATCTACCAGAACCAGGGTTGGACACATCTTTTTTAAAGCTAGTTTCGCGTCAGCGATCGTTTGGAAAATAGAAACCTGAAAACCCCGCCTCTCCAAAAACTCTTTCACTGTCTGGGATATGGTTTCATCATCTTCGACATAATAAATATCGATCATTTTTAACTCCAATCTTGATGTTAATTTGCCTTATATATTTCAATTTCCGGTTACTCAAAATCAATTAACATCATATCAGAGATGCTTATCTGTGTCCATCAACATTTTTGGCCTTGGGGATCAAAACGCGAACAGGCGGCTCGGAAAGAGCGGGAACATCCAGGTATCCCCCGCGGTATAATCAATTCCCGGCCCCGTTCGGGGCAAGTATTTATAGACAACCACCGCAACGCCGCATAAAACAAGGCTTTTAAGAAACACGAAAACTAAACACGAAGCCCTATAAT
>CAJUSJ010000121.1:6988-9256 GCA_910588865.1 uncultured Lachnospiraceae bacterium | reverse complement strand
GAGGAGGGTCGTAAAGAGGGAGAATTGGAGCAGGCAAAGCAGACGGCCTTTAATCTTAAGGCCATGGGTATGGACAATGATTCCATAGCAAAGGCCGTCGCGATGGGAGTCTCCGTTGTCAGAGAATGGTTTGGTGAGAGCTGAGGTTTAAATGGGATTATAAAAACAGGATTCTTAGAAGGAAAAAGATATCCTTATATGCGGTTTCGGGAGATTTCCCGAAACCATTAAAAATTGTGCCGCCCTGATAAAGGTTACACTACCCAATCATAAAAAGAAATAAGCATCCCAACCCTGAGAAAGTTGGAGGCTTATTTCTTTAATTAGCAAAATTTTACTGGAAATGAGTTTTCTATACTCTCAATATCCAAATGGCCTGTTATGAAATTCCCCGGAATATTGTTTTTAACCGTTCACATCAAATTTATAGCCCATGCCCCAGATCGTCTTGATGTAGTCTCCCTTGACACCCAGTTTGCTGCGCAGTTTTTTTACATGGGTATCAATGGTTCTGGCATCTCCAAAATAGTCATAGTTCCACACATTGTTTAAGATCTTTTCTCTGGACAGCGCGATTCCCTGATTTTCCACAAAGTAAGTTAGAAGTTCAAATTCCTTAAAGCTTAAATCCACAGGAACCCCGTCAATGGTCACCTGATGAGCCGCTTTGTTGATATCAATTCCTCCCACCCGGATGACATCGCTTGCGGCGGCATTGCTTCTGCGCAAAATAGCCTCCACTCTTGCCACCAGAATCTTGGGACTGAATGGTTTGGAAATATACTCATCTGCCCCCAGATCAAAGCCCTGAAGCTCGTCTCTCTCCTCCCCCCGGGCTGTAAGCATGATCACCGGGACCTGGGAATACTGCCGGATGGCCTTACACACCTGCCAGCCGTCCATCTTGGGCATCATCACATCCAAGATGACAAGAGCGATATCTTTCTGGGCAAAAAACAGATCCACCGCCTCCTCCCCATCTCCTGCCTCTATGACCTGAAATCCCTTGATTACCAGGAAATCCTTTACCAGCTTTCTCATCCTGGCCTCATCGTCCACCACCAGCACTTTCAAGTTGTCCACGGTAAACCTCCTTGTTCTCTCTGAATTAAGGCCATTTTAGCAGATTCCTGTTGAAATTTCTACGTTTTCACAGAGATTTCACATACAGAATGAGCTTGTTGTCGTCACTTCATTTACATTGCTGATTGTCTAACGTTGAAGAGTAAATCCAGTCAAGGAACGCATATCCTTCCCATCTTATGGTGATCAGATAGTCATCCTTTCGTCTGCTAGAGTTATCCACACCAGTGGGCTATAATATCCCCATCATGTACTTTATTGTGGGTAATTTTCTCTGTTTTTATGATGGTCTCCTTTTTACCACAAGGTATACCCAAGGGCATACCGTAATTTATGCTCCTTTGGAGCTGGGGCACTTTGTGCCGCAAGGTATGGTATAGTAGTTTTGCTATCTGGGATATACTGTTGTTTCTCTCTTGATATAAAATATATCCTCTTCGGTTATGGTGTGTTGGCGAAAACTTTCCAGTAACCTTGTTCGTCACCGCAAGTTAATAAAGGACAGACGCAGCTTACAAAAGCCGCGCCTGCCCTTATTTTGGACTATCTGTTTTCAGAGAGCCTCCGCAATTATCTTTGTCATACTTCTCGTTTCTTTTTCAATAGTCCATCAACAGCCAGAAGCATTGTGGATAACAAGAACAGAACTCCCGCTGGTGATCCCGTCTTTCCGGTTTTTGGAAGACCCGCAAGTGGAATATCCTCGTCTAAAATCACAACCTCTTCCGGATGATCCCCTGTCTCCTGTTCTGGTATACCAGCCAGAGGAACATCGGGAGTTTCAATGGTGGTCACAGGAGGATCCACTCTTTCTGAGGAGGTTCCTCCACCACCTCCGCCGCCCCCTGGCCTACGAAGGGGAGGTATAACGGTGGTAGGCTGGGTGGTTGTCTCCGTAGTGCTTTCTGTGGTCGACTCCGTAGTGGACTCGGTCGTGCTTTCTGTGGTCGACTCGGTCGTGGACTCAGTAGTGCGCTCTGTGGTCGACTCGGTGGTACTTTCCGTCGTTGACTCTGTGGCGGACTCGGTGGTACTTTCCGTGGTCGACTCTGTTGTAGTCTCAGTTGTACTTTCCGTAGTCGACTCTGTTGTAGTCTCAGTTGTACTTTCCGTGGTCGACTCTGTTGTAGTCTCGGTTGTGCTTTCCGTGGTTGACTCTGTTGTGGTCTCGGTTGTGCTTTCCGT
>CAJUSJ010000121.1:0-6888 GCA_910588865.1 uncultured Lachnospiraceae bacterium | reverse complement strand
TCTCGGTTGTGCTTTCCGTGGTTGACTCTGTTGTGGTCTCGGTTGTGCTTTCCGTGGTTGACTCTGTTGTGGTCTCGGTTGTGCTTTCCGTAGTCGACTCGGTCGTGCTTTCTGTGGTTGACTCGGTGCTGCTTTCTGTGGTCGATTCTGTCGTGGTCTCGGTTGTGCTTTCCGTCGTAATCTCCACATGTGGCTTGTTGGTAATACCTATCTCATAGATATCTTCCTCGCCTTTTTTCACCATTGCTCCAACTTCGCTTTCCCAGCCTTCCACTAACTCTTCTTCTACGGTATATTCCGCTTCCGGAAGATCTTTGAACTCATAGCTCCAATTATTAGAGTTATTTAACTCTACGGTTTCCAGTTTGGTATCTGTGGTTTTATTCACCAAAGTTACTTTGATGAATTCTGGATGGTTTTCAGTATTGGTAATATCGGTTCCATCTTTATCCAGCCATGTCTTCACGACTTTGAGATTGATGGTCAATGGCTTATTGGCTATGGATATCTCATAGACACCTGTCTCCTCATTTTTCGTCATGTTGCTGACTTCACCAACCCAACCATCCACTGACTCTTCTTCTACAGTATAATTCGCTTTGGGAAGATCTTTGAACTCATAACTCCAGTTATTGGCATTATTTAATTCTACTGTTTCAAGTTGAGTATCTGTATCTTGGTTTACCAATGTTACTTTAATAGATTCCGGATGATCTCCGGTCTGAGTAATGTCAATTCCGCTCTCATCAAGCCACTTCTTCTCTACTTTGACATTGATATCTTCATCTTCTCCCATGGTTAAGGAGCCGTTAAAGGCAATACCGCCGCCAAAAGAGTCAGCTGAGTTATTCGTAATGAACAGCTCGTAATAACTGTCATCTTTATAAGCGCCATCTGTTTTGCTGAGAACTCCAAGCTCAGAAGACGTAAATGGATCCTCATACCATTTTTGAATGTAGCTGTTGATATCAGGGATCACACCATCGCCAACCTCCTCATCAAACCACTCTTCCGAACGTTGATACCAGTCTACTTTTTTCCCATCATGAAGTCTGTTGGGCAGATGAGGCGCAACCCAACATGGCTGTGTGTTAAAATCACTCCCCCATTTTGTAGCGCTGTTATCAGTTATGACCCCTCCCCGTGTCGCATAAATATACCCTTTTCCATACGGACAGCTCCAGATACCTCCTCCGGTCTTGCCCGCTTCATTTCCGGCGATCATGACTGCCTCCAGATCCAGCCTGCTTCCTTGGGAAACATAGATGCCTCCGCCTGTGTCGGCTCTGTTTCCATCAATCTCTCCACAAATAAGCTGAACTCTGTCACTGGTACTCTTATAATCTTCTCCGATACAGATGCCGCCGCCCTGTTTCACTGCGGTATTGTTGCTGATTTTGCCGCCGTTCATAATAAAATCGCAGGACTTTCCGACAAAAATACCACCGCCGCCGCTTCTTGGAAAAGAATGAGTACCTGCCACATTTTCACTGATCAGTCCATCATTCAAGACAACACTGCCGTTTTCAATATAGATGCCGCCACCATATGCATCATAACCATCCACAGTTGAATCCGCAGTATTTCTAATAATATCTCCACCGTTAATCAAAAGATTTCCGCTTTTAACATAGATACCACCGCCATATGATGCCCACCTTCCATCGCCTTGGCTCATTGCGGTATTATTGCTGATTTCACCACCGTTTATTGTGACTTTACCATTATTCTCTATTGTTATCCCGCCGCCTCTGTAGCTTGTAAAACCGGAAATCACAGTACCCTCTTCTATTATAAGACTGCCATTGTTACAGCTGATCGGTGTAACTGTACTGAATTTCTCAACAGTGCTGTCGCCTCTTAACACAATCTCTCTTAGGGTCAGATTTCCGTCAGCTTCAATCTTAAATATTGAAGAGAGTTTCTTACCATTTTTAGCTCTGCTGATCTCCGCCCCATTCTCCGCCGTGATCGTCACTTCTTTATCAATCACGATAGTCTCTTTCAGGCTTTCACTCTCCATCAGCACGATCTCTTCGCCATCCAGCGCCGCCTCGACAGCATCTTTTAAGGAAGGATAACCTGTTTCTCCGATTCTCGCTACCCCTTCCACATCCTCCACAGACGCAAGTAATCCCTGAACTTCATCCACCGCCATCAGCTGGTTCAAAGCAGCCGTATAAGTCTTTGCCGCGGCGCAGTCATCAATTGCCACCAGATCATCAGCGCTTGTTTTCTTTCTGACGCTGTTGGAAGCAGAGGCATTGTCATCTGTATCCTCTTCTCCGAAGACCTCTTCATACGCTTTCACAGAGATCTTTTCGGTGCTTTCCACCTTCTCGTCCCCGTCTTCGGTTCTCCATACATTGGTGGTAAATCTAAGTGTTTCTTCCCCACTGTTGACATAGAGGAAAATAACCTCCTCGTCGCCGGTCAGCTCATAGGTATCGTCAGCATCTTCCGGCAGCCGGACGAAAAATCTTACATCCCCGTCACCATTAGGGTCGCCGCCTTCCAGGGGCGGATAAACCTCATAGATCTTGCCTGTATCAAAAAATAAATTCTCGAATTTATCCACCGCTCCCTCGGTAAAATTCAGATCATCTTCTGTTACCGGAGAACCGCTCTCAACGGCTTCCCGGATCTCGTCGGCCAGATCAGAGCCCTGAATCTCAAATTCCACTGTCTCTGTCTGGGCCGCCCAAACAGCGCTCAGTTCCCCGCTGACGTTGGTAATAACCATAGCGGCTGCCAACAGCGCTGACAAAAGACTCCTTTTCACGGAAAATCTTCGCTTCCCTTCCATTATCCTCTCTCCTTCCTTAAAACATGTGGCCGCGCAAACAGCCAGTTTCACCTTTTCTAAATCAAGTATACCAGGGCAGACGTTATGTCATATGTTATTTTTCCCCATCCTTTTTGGTTTTTTTTCCATCTTTCCAAGAAATGGTTTTCTTCTAACAGCCCACAAACTGATGGCCAGAGATATGAGGGAAAGCGCCATCCCGGCTTTTATCCCCGGCAGATGATACTCCAGGCAGACCACGGATCTGCCTGGTTTCAGCATTACTCCCAGAACTCCGCCATCCCCCAGGGAAACCGGCTGACAAGGCTCCCCGTTTATTGTAACCTGCCAGCCTTTCTCCCACGGCACCGAGGTCCAGAGAATCCCTCCTTCCAGGCTCTCCACTTCCCCCTCCAAAAAAGTATCTCCCCATCTGGTGATTTTCCATGGTTCCCGGGACAGCAGCTCATACAGTTCCTGGTATGCCTGGTCGTCATATTTAGCCGCGTAGATCCTTGCCTCTCCTGTGTCGGCAAACTTCATGTCGTGTTCCGGGCGGTTGTTAAGGGGAAGGGTAATCTGTAACCTTTTTCCCGCAGGTATCTGCCGCAGGTCAAACAGGCTCTTTCCCGCGGACAATTCCCGGTCCTGCCTCTGTCCCTCCCACTCATAGAGGAGGCGTCTTGCCTGGCCTGCCTGAACCCAGAGGAAATAGTGGCCCTCTTCCGGAACGGATATTTCTCCATATAGTTTTGGAATTTGTTCCAGGTTATAGGGGTCATCTACCTGATACCGGAAATAACCATCCCCAGAAGACTCGGTGATTTCCATATATTCTGTCCCAATATTTTCCAGGGGGATCAGGGTAAACAAATCCTTCTCAAGCCCAGCCAGCCGGGCAAACCCATTCTGCGTTTCAAAGGGACAGGCCTGATCCGTATCCCACTGTTCCAGCTCAAAGGGGACTACAAATCCAGGCCCCAGAGCCCGGGGATTTTCATAGATCTCCATGTTGTCTATGGTATCCAGGTAACTGTAATAGGGATTCTTCATGCCTCCGTTCCCGTCGTCTGTTTTCTCAATAACATATGAGATGTCAAAAATCCCGTCCAGAAGAGGTGTGGGATCATAATAGCGATAAGAGTTGGAGCCTCCGGAAAATCCCAGGCGGCCCATAAGCTGTGACATCCCTCCCGGTGCCATGGAAGAAAACTGGCTCAGGCCGGGGTAATGAAACAAGGCCCCGTCATTGATGGTCAGAAAACGCCGAAATTCCATGCGGTAAAAATCACCTTGCTCTTTTTCATCCAGGTACCGCACAACCTTGGCCGCCTCATCCATATTCTTGTTGTAATTCTCATAGGTGGTCTTTCTTGTGATGCCATTGTAACCAGAATAAAAGCATTCTCCCGTTATGAGACAAAGAAGGAGCAAAAATCCCGCCTTCCTCCCTTTCCTGGTCCGGATTACCCACAGGAGAATGAGGCCATAGGCTGACAGCAGAGCCAGATTTAAGAGGATCCCCTGTTCCGAATAGAGTCTCATCAAGTCTTTTCTGACAGGAACCACCACATACTCCGACACCAGAAGGACAGCGCCCCAAAACAGAACTGCCGCCAAAACCAGATACGCTGTCAGCCGCTCCTTCTGTCTCCACATGTGATATCCCAGAGTCAGAACCAGGAAAACGTAGATAAACATAAACCTGTGGGGCAGATTAGCCGGAAAATGCATTCCGTGAATCATAAAATCCAGAGGCCGGAACACACAGCAGCACAGGAGGAACAGGAGGGCCCCGCCATATGCCGCCTTTTCCCTTTTGGTGATCCCGGGACTCAGGAAAAAACATGTGGCCAGCATAAGGGAAAGGAGGCCGCATCCAATGTTAGGCGTCTTGTCATTGGCGGTCAGCACCTGAGGCATTGCCCCCAAAAGATGGCTCTCTCCTATTTGCCAAAAATTCTGATAAATCTCAAAACCGGACAGCTCCGCCCCCCCTGCCGCTGTCTGAGACAGAGCCATGACCGCCGGAATGATGAGAAAACCGCTGAGCCCGGCGGCAAGAACCGACAGTCCGGCGTACCAAAATCCCTTTTTCACCCACTGCCTCACCTGCTCCCGACGAAACATACAGCCTGTCTGTATAAGAACATAGAGAACCGAACCCACACATACCAGGAACGCCATATAAAAGTTAAACAGGATCCCGCAGGTCAGAGCTGTCAGATAAAGTCTTTTGTCATCCTTTCTCAGCAGCCTGTCAATTCCCGCCGCCACCAGAGGAAATAAAGCCAGATCATCCAGCCACATCACATTCCAGCAGTAGGCGGTCATAAAGCCACTGCAGGCGTAAAGGCTTCCCCACAGGGCCGCGGCAGGACTCTCCTCCTCAAAATGCTGTTCCAGATAGAAGGTAAAGCATCCTGCCGACAAAGACACCTTCACTATAATCAGAAACAGCATAAAGTCCGCGATCCCTTTCTGGGGAATCAGCAGACACAAAAAGCTTAAGGGACTGGCCGTATAATAGGCTAACTGAGGGAAAAACGCCTTTCCCAATCCTCCCTCCCAGCTGTAGATCAGGCTCTTTCCCTCCAGAAGACGGCTTCTCAGTTCCTCCTGAAAGGGGGCATACTGATGAAACAGATCAATCTGGAGAATGGAATATTCACCAAAAGGATGGAACCCTTTTACGGCCGCCAGAACCAGGAAGATTCCCAATACCAGACAAAAGGACAGGACAGGATTTCGGATCTTTTTCATATTTCCCACCCCATCTGTTCTGGTGCCATATCATCCTGCCGATACTCTGTGATAGCTGAAAGCGGAGGCACATCCTTTATGGAAGACACATAATAGTTGACCATATAATTAGAAGAAGCGTTGAACTGTCTAAATTTCTGGTCGATCCTGCCTGTGACAATGGAGCAGCCTTCTCTGGTAATCCCATTGAGCAGCAGCAAGTACTGGGACAGACTATAACTTGTCATCATGTCAGAGCTTCTGGCTGATTCCATAATCGCCTCCTTCAGCTGGCCTGATATTTTCTCCAGCTTGCTTTTATTTTTTATGATGTGTCCCCGGGAAGTGGTCACAGTACATAATATCAGAAAGGACAGGCAACGGTTCCTCTGCATCAGCCTGCCGGATATTCGGTACGCGTCGATGAAACTTGGAAAACTGCAGTAGTAGGCTCTTCCCGGCACAACCCGGTCATCCAGCATCTCCCGTATGTTCCCAATGGTCTCCAAAGATTTCTCCGGATTCTTGTTGATGCTCCGAAAAATGCTGATAAATTCCGGTGACGGCTGCCGCCCCAGAGTATCGACCATAACTTTTACAGCCTCTTCATAGACCCGATAAGCCAGTGTTGGTTCTTTCATAGAGAGAAAGGCTCTGATCTGAAGCAGATACCATTTTTCATCAGGTACCACCGACAGCAGACTGGTGCAGATAGGCAGTATTTCTTTCTCCCTGCCCTGCCCAGCCAGAAGCCGGTACAGCACATCCATGCACTCACCAAGGTTTTCCCGGTATTTCAGCTCCTCCTGTATCACCCAGGTCTCATTCTCAAACAGGGGCAGAAAACTCCCTTTATAATGACTAACCGCCTCCATCAGGGCCTGTATCTTCTCCCCTGTTTTCCCATCTTCCATAGCGAGAGCCTTCCCGGCCTGGGCTCCGAATATCTCAGCGTCGATCTCCAGGGGACATAGCTTCTCATTCCAGCCATAGGTTCCTTTGCGGCTCAAAATATAGTCGCCATCCGGCAGCCCTATTTTCTTTAAGACCTTGCGTAAACGGAAAATTACAGCCCGCAGATTGTTGCATGCCGTCTCTCCATGATCTTCCCCATACAGCATGGCCAGAATCCGGGAGCGGTCCACCATCTCTCCGTGATGATAGAGCAGACAGGCCAGAAGGTGAAGCAGCTTGACAGAACGGTTGCGGAGCATAGGCGACGTGAATATCTCATCAACTTCCCGCCCTTCATCTGTACGGACGTAAAAAGGTACTCCAAGCATATGTACAAACATGAGCTTTCCCCCCATTTAATCTCTTGTTTTCTACAAGAATAAATGGCCAAAAGGTATACATTTTGG
>CAJUSJ010000120.1 GCA_910588865.1 uncultured Lachnospiraceae bacterium | reverse complement strand
TTTGATAGTATAGGTTGTTCAACTTTTCCTGTCCACACTTATATACTAACACCAGAGGCAATATAGTCGTCGCTGTCCTGGTACTGCTCTTTTACATAGGAAGGAAGACCTGTGACCACATCCACTTCCCCTGTCCGGTAGGATGACAGAAGGGCCTGGGCGTCGTCGATAAACTCAACCCGGATGGAATCCAGCTTCACCTGGTCTGCCGCGAAATAGTAGGGATTTTTCTCCACAAGATAGTACTGACCGTCCACAAATTCCTTCAGGCAGAAGGGGCCGTTTCCAAGGCTTGTTGCCCCATCCTTGTACCAATTTGTGTTCTCCAAAGTGGCCACGCCGCTTTTGGATGGATAGAAGGGCGCGATGGTCAGCAGTTTCAGGAAATATCCGCAGGGCTCTGTCAGGGTAAACTCCAGGGTGTAATCGTCCAATGCCTTCACCATCACATCGTCCATGGAACCGCCGTTCTCCCTGGCCTCCCTGGCGCCGACGATGCCGTAGAGCATATCGCCGTAGATGGAATCGCCGTTGTTGGGATCCAAAGCCCTGTGGAGGGTGTTGATAAAATCGTCTGCCACCACAGAGGAACCGTCGCTCCACTTGGCGTCCTGTCTCAAATGAAAGGTCCACACAAGCCCGTCGTCGCTGGACTCATAACTCTCCGCTGCCTCATAGATCACATTTCCTGACTCGTCAAACCGGATTAGGGGGTCAACGCACAGCTTGGCATATTCGGTCCACATGTCAATGGCCACCTCCGCCGGGTCTAAGCTTCCCGCCGCTGACACGGTGGCAACCACCAGTTCCTTGGCTCCCCCGCTCTCCCCGGAAGTTCCTGCCTGATCTCCTCCCACCTGCTGGCTGGCAGCCCCTCCTCCGGATGTTCCTTCTGGGGCGCTTCCGCCATTCCCGCCGCATGCCGCCAGACTAAGGGTCACGGAAGCAGCCAGGGCAAGGGCCGCCCATTTTGTAATTTTCGTTTTTTTCATAATGTGTCTCCTCCATGTTGTTTTTCATAACTGTTCCGTACCTTCACAGTCATGTTTTTCTTTATGGTGATACTTTACTCTAACCAGCGATTCACCGGGGACCTGCCAGGCAGCACCTCTCCTTCTACAAAAGGAGACATGCCGCCTGCCTTCCATCTACCTCCTTAAGCTCTGGCCGCTCCTCTCGGCACTGAGGTTTCGCCTGGGGGCACCTGGTACAAAAAGGGCACCCTTTTGGGATATCCAGGGGATTGGGGATCTCTCCCTCCAGCATGATCCTCTGCTGGGTCCTGGCCGCTCTGGGATCCGGCTCTGGAACCGCTGACATCAGGGCCCTGGTGTAGGGGTGCAGCGGATACTGGTATACCTCATCAGCCTCTTTCCGCCCCGTGTACATAAAAAAACCGGAAGAAATCCGAGAACGGATCTCTTCCGGCACAAGCCTTGCCGCTACAGCATAATATATTTCAGCACAAACAACACCGCCAGAACATACATAAGGGGACTGATCTTCTTCTCACCAGCTTTTCCTGTCACCAGATTCAGCACCATGTAGGAGATAACGCCCATGGCGATGCCCTCTGAGATGCTGTACATAAAGGGCATGGCCGTAATGGCGATATAAGCGGGGATGGCTTCCGTGTAATCGCCGAAATCAATCTTGGTGATGGAGGTCATCATCAGGAATCCCACGATCACCAGAGCCGGAGCCGTGGCAAAGGATGGAATCGCCAGAAAGATGGGGGACAAAAACAAAGACAGGCCAAAAAGCAGGGCAGCGGTTACCGCAGTCAGTCCCGTGCGCCCGCCCTCCGCCACACCGGAGGCGCTCTCCACAAAGGTTGTGGTGGTAGAGGTTCCCAGCACAGCGCCGAAGGAGGTTCCCACAGCATCTGCCATGAGAGCGCCTTTGATCTTTGGCAGCTTTCCGTCCTTATCAAGCATGTCCGCCTTGGAGGCCACGCCGATCAAGGTTCCCAGGGTGTCAAACAGATCAACAAACAAAAACGCGAACATCACCACGAAAAAGTCCAGAGTGAAAATGCCTTTAAAATCCAGCCGCATAAAGGTGGGAGCCAGGCTGGGTACCGCGATCCCTCCTGAAAAATCCGGCAGCAGGCTGGAGCACCCCAGCTCCGGGTTGACCCTGTAAAGGCCTGTAAACTGACAGAGGATTCCAAGCCCCCAGGTGATCAGAATCCCCCAGAGGATATTGCCCTTCACATTTTTGATCAGCAGCACCCCTGTGATCAGAATACCCGCAATGGCCAGGACTACTGTGATCCCCTCTCCGAAAAATGTACCTGCCTCCATGGAGTCTTTAAAGGAATAGATGGAGACCAGGGTGGAGCTGTCCACCACGATCTTGGCGTTCTGCATGCCGATGAAGGCGATGAACAGGCCAATGCCCACAGACACCGCATGCTTTAGGTTCATGGGGATGGCGTTAAAAATGGCCTCCCGCACATTAGTCAGAGACAAAACAATAAACACGATTCCTTCCACAAACACCGCGGCCAGGGCTGTCTGCCAGGAATACTCCATCTGCAGAACCACGGTGTAGGCAAAATAAGCGTTAAGCCCCATGCCGGGAGCCAGCACAAAGGGATAGTTGGCAAACGCGGCCATCAAAAGCGTGGCTGCCATGGAGGCCAGGGCTGTTGCCGTAAACACCGCTCCGCTGTCCATACCAGCGTCGCTTAAGATGATAGGGTTGACCGCCAGAATGTAAGCCATGGTCATAAATGTGGTAATGCCTGCCACAACCTCTGTCTTCACATCTGTGTGATTCTCTTTGAGATGGAACAATTTTTCCAAATTCATGGATTTTCCTCCTTTGATTGTCAGGAAGCCTTATCGTCCCGCTGCCACGATCCTGTCCAGCAGGTCCAAAAATTCATCTGTCTTGTCATAGTCATACCACAGCGGCATACAGATCTGATTCATATACTCAAAATCTTCCTGGGAAAAGGGCGTGATCACCACATTCTCTTTCTCCAGCCTTTTCCTGGCCGTCTCCTCGGCCTCCGCCCACCAGACCTTCTGCAATTCCCACGATTCCAGGGCCGTCTCTCCTATGATCTTTAGATCCTCCTCGCCTACTTCCTGACAGCTGATCTGGCTCATGACCAGAAGATCCGCTGAATAGGTGTGATTGTCCTCCAGAAAATAGGGTGCCACCTTGTAGAAGGATTGCTCTAAATAGTTGACAATCGAGTTGTCCGCCCCATCCACCGCTCCGGATTCCAGAGCCGAATACACTTCCGAATACACGGTGACCACTGGCTGCGCCTCCAGAGCTTTGATCATAGCCATCATCAAGTTGGATTCCTGTATCCGGATCTGCATGCCCTTCAGGTCCCGGATGGAACTGACAGGCTTTTTCCTGTTGTAGAAACACCTGGTTCCGGCGTCATAGTAAGTCAGGCCGTACACGCCCTTTTCCTCCATGGCCTTCCCCCGCAGAATCTCCATGCCGATATCCCCTCCGTGGACCTTCCAAAAATGCTCGGTGTCCTGATAGATATAGGGCATCTGGAGGGCATTGTAACACGTTACAAAGTTGGCCATGGTTGGAACGTCAGCCTTGACAATATCGATCCCGCCGTACTGCATCTGTTCCAGACAGGACACCGTGTCTCCCAGCCTTCCGTTATTGTAGACCTCTATGACCACCCTTCCCTCGGTCCTGCGTTCCACCTCCTCCGCAAACCACTCCACCGCTTTTGTGGTGCAGTAGCCATCTGGATGGTTGTTGGCAAGAGTCAGAGTAACTGTCTCCGGCAAAGCCCCGGCCTCCGGTTCCCCGGCACATCCTGATACGGCGGCTGCCATAAGAAAAAAAACCGTTCCCATCGCTGCCAATGTCTTTACTGTAGTATTCATTTTTAGTCTCCCACGGGAGCCGATTTCTTCCCTTGTTTCTATTATAATCCAAGAACCACAGATAGGCAAGCATTACCAGAGTTTCATTCCGCTTTCATCATCCGGTATCCTACGCCAATGTGGGTCTGGATATACTGAGGAGAATCCTCCCCCGCCTCCAGCTTCTTGCGGAGGGTGGCCATAAATACCCGCAGGGAAGCCACGTCATTGTCCCAGCTCCTCCCCCATATGTTCTGGGTTATGTAGGTATGGGTCAGCACCTTTCCCACATTGCGGGACAGAAGGCACAAAAGCTTGTATTCCATAGGGGTCAGGTGCAGCTCCCGGCCATCCAGATAAGCGCAGCCCCCGGCAAAATCCACCTGCAGCTTTCCGTTGACAAACACAGAACTTCCGGACTGATTCTCCTTTGCCATATAGGCCAGCCGCCTCTGAGTGGCCCGAAGCCTGGCTAAAAGCTCTTCCACCGAAAAAGGCTTGGTCAGGTAATCATCCGCCCCCGCGTCCAGGGCCATGATCTTGTCCGAATCCTCGCTTCTGGCGCTGATGACGATAATAGGCATGTTGGACCAGGACCGGATAGTGCCGATCACCTCCACTCCATCCATGTCCGGAAGCCCCAGGTCCAAAAGCACCATATCCGGGTTGTGGGAGGACGCCTCCATCACAGCCGATCTGCCGTCAGGCGCCACCAGATAGCGGTAGTCGTTGGTTTTCAAGGCAGTCACCATTAAGTTGCGCACCGGAGTGTCATCCTCCACAACCAATATCAAAGGTTTATTCATGCAGTTCCACCTCCCCCAAAGGCAATGTAAATGTAAAAACAGCCCCTTTCGGCTGATTATCCGACACAAAAATGCTCCCTCCGTGGGCATTGACAATGGAACGGCACAGAGAGAGGCCAAGCCCCAGGCTTCTGCGGCTGTCCGCCACCTTGTTTGCTCCGCTGTAGAACATGTCGAACACCTTTTCCTTCTGATCATCGGGAATCCCCGGCCCGTTATCCGATATGGCCACTTCAACCATGCCGTTCTTCCTTTCCGCACGGATCTGAATAAGAGACCCCGCGGGCGTATACTTAACGGCATTGTCCACAATGTTGATGATCACCTGGACGATAAGCTTGGCATCGATCCTGGCGAAAATAAAATCCTCCCCGCTCAGCGCCTGGATCACATGGTCCCTGCTTCTGCGGTCCACATGGCACAAGGCCTCTGATATGACCTCGTCCATCAGCTCCGCGGACTGGTTCAGATTCATCCGGCCTTCCTCGATCCTGGTCACCGCCAGCAGGTTCTCCACCAGGTTGATCAGCCACACCGCGTCGTCATAGATATCCCCGAACATCTGGCGGCGGGACTCATGATCCAGCTTCTCATAATCAGACAGCAGATAGCTGGCATTGCCGGAGATGGAGGTGAGAGGCGTGCGCAGGTCATGGGAAATGGCCCGCAGCAGGTTTGCCCGGAGCTGTTCATTTTTCGCCAGGATAGCGGCTTCTTCTTTTTCTTTGGCGTTTTTAATATTCTCCAGCGCCAGGGCGCATTCCCCCAGAATCGACAGGACCACGCTGTTCTCAAAGGAGTCCAGCCCCTTGTCCCCCATAAAGATTCCTGTAACCCCATAGACCCTCTGGTTTACCCGGATGGCCAGGTACAGGCACTGCCTGTCTGACAATGTATCTGTGCCGGCCCCCGCGAGCCTGTTGTTTTTAAAGACCCACTCCGCCGCCGCTTTCTCCTGCTCCCAGGTCAGCTCCCGGCCCTTCTGCACACCCTCGGAGTAGACCCGGGGCTCAGACAGGCCTGTATCCTCGGATAGATACATGACGATGTCTCTTTTCAAAAGCTTGAGAAGCTGACCTGCCGCCGCACCGGTCACGGACCAGGCATCCTTTTCCTTTTGGAGAAGCTGATTGGTCTCAAACAGGATCTTTGTGCGGAACGCCGCCTTCGCGGACTGCCTGGCATTGTCCTTGAGCCTGGCGGCAAGGGAGCCTGTGAGAAAAGAGGCCGCGAACATGACGCCGAAGGTTACCGGGTAGCTGGGATCATGAAAATAGAATGTAAACCTGGGGATGGTAAAGAAGAAATTAAAAACCAGCACGCCCACCACGGACACCGCCAGGCTGCACAGCCTGTTGGAAGTAATCACGGATACAATGAGCACGCCTAATATATACACGTTGATAATGTTTGCCTCTGTAAATCCCAGGGAAAAAAAGAGAGAGCCCACCAGCGTCGCCCCCAGGAGAACCAGGGCGCTCTTTACGCCATCCCACAGAGAGACAGCCAATATCTGGGACAGCTTCTTCTTTGGCCTCTGATAGCTGCTTTCCGCCTCTGTATCCGGGATGATGTGGATGTCAAGGCCAGGAGCGTTTTTGATCAGCCGCTCCGTCAGCGTCTGCCTGTCGAGAATTCCTTTCCTGGATACGGTGCTCCGGCCTATGACGATCTTGGACACATCGGACAGCCTGGCGAATTCCGCGATCTGGAAGGGCACATCCTCCCCGTGGGTAGTCTCGATCCTGGCCCCCAGCTGCCGGGCCAGACCCATATTGTCCCGCAGCCTCTTTCTGTCAGCTTCCTCCATGGCGGGAAAGTCAGGAGTCTCCACAAACAGGGCCGTCAGATTCCCTCCAAAGGCTCCAGCCATCCTCGCGGCTGTCCGGATGGTCTTCGCGTTGGAAGGTGAGGATGAGAGACAGACCAAAATATGCTCATCCGCGTGATATCCGCCATTCCCTGACCGGGCACTGCCCGTAAGGCGTTCAAGCCGGTCCGCTAAACGGCGCAGGGCCAGCCTTCTCAAGACAGTCAGTACCTCCTGTGTACAAGCACAAGAGCCGCCTCCGGCCCCCTCAGACCCTGCCCCTCTCCCAGGCCCCAGCCTCTCCAGAAGCTCTTCCGGCTCAATGTCCACCATCTCCACCTGATCCGCATGGTCAAAGACCGAATCCGGGATCCTCTCCCTGACCTGCTGTCCTGTGATATCAGCTATAACATCATTGAGGCTCTCAATATCCTGCACATTGACCGTGGTATATACATGGATTCCCGCCTTCAGCAGCTCCTGCACATCCTGATATCTCCTGGTATGGCGGCACCCCTGGGAGTTTTTGTGAGCCAGCCCGTCTATGAGGATCAGCTGAGGTTTCCGCGAAAGAGCGGCATCAAGGTGAAATTCCCGGATAACCCGATCTCCCTGACGCAGCTCCAAAGCAGGCAGCTGTTCCAATCCCTCCAACAGCCCCAGAGCCTGGGAGCTTAAGCGGGGCTCCATATATCCCGCCACCACATCCATCCCCTGCTCCTTTGCCTGGCAGGCGGCCCAAAGCATGGCCCGGGTTTTCCCCGCTCCGTCCGCGTATCCAAAAAAGATCTTCAGCATTGCCCTTCTCCCATTCTTGTTCCTGTGAAAGATTGGGTCTATAATATCACTTTTTTCAATATTTTTCCACCATAATCTTTACCAGAGCTTTTGATCACCATGGAGGCCCCGTCCAAATCCATATCCTGCCTGCCAGCAGGCTTTCCATTTCCTGCCCGAAGGTCATTTTTCTGATTAACCCACCGGGAAAGCTTTTCCTGCCGCCTCTTCACCCGAAAGAGATCCACTCTCCTCATGATCCGGTATCCCAATCCAGACATTGCCATCAAAGCAAAAATCAACATCATTTCTTTCACGTTAATACCTCCTTCATCTGATTGATCAACTGATTTTCTAACCCACTGTTATATTTTCCTTGGGAAGCATACACACTTCTTTCCTCTTGCCGGACAGAACGGCAAAAATCAAGGTAAGACCTCCCACACGCCCGAAAAACATCAGCAGAATAAGGATGATCCGGGAGGCTGTTCCCAGCCCAGGCGTGATTCCCAGAGTCAGTCCCACTGTCCCAATAGCCGACGCGCTCTCAAACAGGCAGACCGACATGGGAAGTCCTTCCAGAACGCTGAGCGCCAGGCCTCCTGCCCAGAACAGCACCGTATACATAAGCAGGATGGTGGACGCGTTTCTCACCACATCGTCACAGATCCGCCTTCCAAAAAAATGGGGATGCTCCTTTCTGCAGAAAGTAGCTGCCGCCGCTGCCGTCAGCACCGCCGCCGTGGTGGTCTTCATGCCTCCGGCTGTGGAGCCGGGGGAGCCGCCAATAAGCATGAGGGCGATGATGACAAACCACCCCGGTTCGCTTATGGCTCCCAAATCCACTGTGTTGAATCCCGCTGTCCTGGGCGTCACTGCCTGGAACAGGGAACCTAAGACCCTCTCCTTAAGGGGCAGGCCAGCCAATTCACAGAAGAAAAAGTAAAGCGCCGGCAGGATCAAAAGGATGGCTGTGGTACAGAGGATAACCTTGCTCTGCATCCGATATCTGTGGATGCGGAAACGATTTACCCATATGTCGTTCCATGTAAGAAATCCGATGCCCCCGGCTATGATCAGGAACATGACCGCCCCATTGATCACCGGATCCCCTGTGTAAGCTGTCAAAGAAGAAAAACGGCTCCTTGTGCCTAAAAGGTCAAAGCCCGCGTTGCAGAAAGCCGATATGGAATGGAAAACGGCCATCCACAGGCCCCTGACCCCGAAGTCCCTGACAAACACCGGGGCCATGACTACAGCTCCCGCCAATTCCATGACCATGGTGCTCTTTATGATAAATCCCGTCAGCCTGACGATCCCGCCCACCGCGGGAGCAGAGATGGCCTCCTGCATGGTGCTGCGCTGCATCAGAGAAATCCTTTTCCCGGAGATCATGGCAAAGGAAGCCGCCACAGTGATGACCCCCATCCCGCCGATCTGGATCAGCAAAAGGATCACCGCCTGGCCGAAGGCTGACCAGGTTGTGGCTGTGTCATGAACCACAAGCCCGGTAACGCACACCGCGGAGACAGCGGTAAACAAGCTGTCCAAAAAGGTGACTTCTGCCCCTGCTCTCCTTGAGACGGGAAGCCACAAAAGCATGGCTCCCAATAAAATCACCCCGGCAAACCCCATGATAATGATCTGGGAGGAAGTTATACGGCGCTTGTACCCTTTCCGCAAGTCATATCCCTTCCCCGCCGCCCCCCAGGGCAGCCCGCATCCCCACCCATATCCCACATTCCACGGCCTTCCTGCCGTTATACGGCTCACTGCCCTGTGGGTCCATGTATGATCGAATCCGCTCATATGAAAACTCCCCTTTTGTCTCACTTTCTTATGTTTATGATACCTTATGGAGTCTAAAGAGAGTAAAAGAGTGTTAGTCTTGACATTAAGATTGTATAAAGATAACCCTTCATGCGCCCGGCAGCGGACGCGCCACCACCCATAAAAGTCTGGCGGGTGCGGTTGGCATACCTGAATTCATGCCGCCTTCGGCGGCGGACTTTCAAAATAAACCCCCATGCCCCGCGATGCTGGGCACCACCATAAATGAAACGTCGTGGCTG
>CAJUSJ010000119.1 GCA_910588865.1 uncultured Lachnospiraceae bacterium | reverse complement strand
TTCATTTATGGTGGTGCCCAGCATCGCGGGGCATGGGGGTTTACTTTGAAAGTCCCATCGCCGTCAGGCGATCTGAATTCAGGTATGCCAAGCGCGCCCGCCAGACTTTCATGTGTGGTGGCGCGTCCGCTGCCGGGCGCATGAAGGTTTACTTTGAAAGTCCCATCGCCGTCAGGCGATCTGAATTCAGGTATGCCAAGTGCGCCCGCCAGACTTTCATGGGTGGTGGTGCGTCCGCTGCCGGGCGCACGAAGGTTTACTTTGCCTCAATGTACCCCTGGGCTGTCAGAAGCTCCGCGCACAGCAGGGCTCCTCCTGCCGCGCCCCGGACCGTATTGTGGGAAAGGCCTACAAATTTGTAGTCGTACACAGTGTCCTCCCTGAGCCTTCCCACGGAGATGCCCATGCCCTTCTCGTAATCCACGTCCAAGGTCACCTGGGGCCGGTTGTCCTCTTCTAAATACTGGATAAACTGTTTTGGGGCGCTGGGAAGATTTAATTCCTGGGGAAGCCCTTTAAAGGCGGCTAATCTTTCAATCAATGCCTCCTTTGTAGGCTTTTTCCTAAACTTTACAAACACCGCTGCCGTGTGGCCGTTGAGAACCGGAACCCGGATGCACTGGCAGGTGATCACAGGCTCCTGTGCCTTGACGATCCCGCTATCCTTTATCTCTCCCCACAGCCTTAAGGGTTCCTGCTCGCTCTTTTCTTCCTCGCCGCCAATGTAGGGGATAATGTTCTCCACCATCTCCGGCCAGTCTTTAAAGGTCTTTCCCGCTCCGGAGATCGCCTGGTAAGTGGTGGCCACCACCTCATAAGGCTCAAACTCCTTCCATGCCGTCAGCACGGGCGCGTAGCTTTGGATAGAGCAGTTTGGCTTCACGGCGATAAAGCCCTTTTTGGTGCCAAGCCGTTCTCTCTGAAACGGGATGACCTGAAAATGCTCCGGATTGATCTCCGGCACCACCATGGGAACGTCGGGAGTCCACCTGTGAGCGCTGTTGTTGGAGACCACAGGAGTCTCGGTCTTCGCGTAGGCCTCCTCAATGGCCTTGATCTCCTCCTTGCTCATGTCCACGGCGCTGAACACAAAATCCACGCCCGACGCCACCTTCTCCACCTCATTCACATTCATGACCACCAGGTCCTTCACCGCTTCCGGCATGGGAGTGCTCATCTTCCAGCGGTTCCCCACCGCCTCCTCATAGGTCTTTCCCGCTGAGCGGGGACTTGCCGCCACCGTAACCACCTGATACCATGGGTGATCCTCCAACAGGGAAATAAATCTCTGCCCTACCATGCCTGTGGCACCCAGAATGCCTACCCTTAATTTTTTCTTCATTTCCATATCCTTTTTCTCCTCATGTCATTGAATTCCTGTATATCCTATAACAAAATGATGAAAAAAGCAACTCTATTCCAAAGCTAGAGGAAATCTGACAGACCGGGCTGTCAGGAAAAAAGTCTTCCGTAGTTGTCACGGATCGCCGCTGTGAGGGCCTCTTTTTCCATCCCCCTCAAGGTACAGATATCGTCTATGATATGGCTTAAATGCTCTGCCTGGCCGGAAGCCGCCGGAGCGCCGAACACCCCGTTGCTTTCCACCAGAAGCCGGTCTAAAGGCATGTCCCTGATCACCTTTCTGGTGTTCTCCTCGGAAGCCTCCATAAGAGCCCTGGCGGAAAAAGACAGATACATGCCGATATCCAGAAAATCCCTCATCAGCTCATAACCGCCGCTGTAGCCATGGACCACCCCCGGCACCTTTAAATGTCCTTTAATGTACCGCCTTGTGTCCTCGGCCGCCATGCGCATGTGGATGACCGCCGGCTTGCCCAGCTCATTGGCCATGTGCAGCTGTCGGATGAACATCTCCTTCTGCAGCACCTTGGGAACTATGGTCTCGTAGAAAAAATAGTCCATACCTATGGACCCCACAGCCTTGACACAGGGGGCTTTCACAAGTTCCCGCAATTCTTTCCATTCCCTCTCCCCGATCTTCAGCACATCATTTGGCGAATATCCAAACGCCACATCGAACATGGGCTCCTCTTCTGCCATGGATATGACCCTTCTGGCCTCCTCGGCATCCCTGCATATGATCATGATTTTCTCGATTCCCGAGCTTTTTGCCCCTGCCGCCGCTTCCCGCCACTTGGGAAACAGGTCCTTTCCGCAGATATGCGCATGACTGTCAATCATTCCTTCCATCTTTCTCCTGCCCTTGCCTTATCTATTTTATAGGTAAAACCTCAGGGGTAAGAAAAACCAGAAACAAAAGGCAATTCTTTCCTCCCCTTTCGCTTCTGGCCTTCCCCACCCGTCTCATGACGGCGGCCCCGTGTTTTATTGTCCTGTCAAATCCCTTCCCGGGACACAGGAACCAGCCTTAAGCCAGCTCCAGCGCTACTTCCATCATGCTGGTAAAGGAAGTCTGCCGTTCTTGTGCCGTAGTCGCTTCTCCTGTGATCAGGGAGTCGGAAATGGTCAGGATGCACAGCGCGTTGGCTCCCCCATAAGCCGCGTTGCTGTAAAGAGCCGCGGACTCCATCTCCACCGCCAGAACCCCCATGCGGTCCCAGGACGTCCCCACTGCCGGAATGTCCGGATCATAGAACATGTCAGAACTCAGAATATTTCCCACATGATAGGAAAGTCCTCTGTCCTCAGCCGCCTTCACTGCCCTTGACAAAAGCTCATAGCTGCACACGCAGGAATAATCACCTGGAAGCCTGAACTGCTTCACGTAGTTGGAGGTCGTGCAGGCCCCCATGCCAAACACAATATCCCTCACCTTCACCTCCGGCCTCATGGCCCCCGCTGTTCCTATACGGATCAGGTTCTTACATCCGTAAAAATGGATGAGCTCGTAGGAATAAATCCCCATGGATGGGCAGCCCATGCCTGTGCCCATAACGGAAACTGGTCTCCCCTTGTACTGGCCCGTGAAACCAAGCATATTTCTGGTAGCGTTAAATTGAGTCACATCCGTCAGGAAATTGTCCGCGATATACTTTGCCCTGAGAGGGTCTCCTGGCAGCAGTATGGTCTGGGCGATCTCCCCCTTGCCCGCTCCGATATGGGGGGTAGGTATCTTGCTCTCTGACATCTCTCTTCCTCCTTCATGTATGTTCCGGGTCTATATCCTCTTATTTTTAATCTAGCATGGATACCCGCAAATGTCAAACACTATAACCGGACCTTGTTTCCTTTTGTGTCCCTTTTCCCGATCTTCAGCCGGTTTAAGTGGACTTCTTTCTTCTTATACTGGATAACCGGCTCATGGCCGATGAGATACACAGCCTCCAGCTCATCATCTTTTTCCAGCTTAATTCCCCGGACGCCTCTTGAATTTTTCTTCATCTCTGATATTTCCTCCAGGGCAAACCGGAGGAAGAACCCATTTTTCGTCTGGAGCACCGCCTCCGCCTCATCCTCAACCGGGATAACATTGATCAGGCCGTCGTCTTCCTGCAGCTTGGTAGCGGCCACTGTGCGGTTGTTGGTGACAAACTCAGAGCCTGGCACCAGCTTCACCAAGGCCATCTTCGTGGCAAACAGAAGCCTTTTGCCTGTGATCTGCTCTAAGTTGGTCAGACAGAGGATCTGTTCCTTTGTGCCGTCATATTTGCTGATGTTGTCAAGAGGCACTCCCTTTTCCCGCAGCTTCCCTGAGGGGATATCTTTCACTTTGATCTGGTGCATATTTCCCTTGTGGGTGAACACACAGATCTTATCCGTGTTCATGCACCGGACAACATAGGAGTATTCCCCGTTGACGGTCTCCTGATTCCTCTCATAGACCGTTCGGTCCAGAACCTTGCAGTACCCGAAACGGTCCATGACAAAGGCTACCTCCTGGACTTCCACCGGGATCTCCGCGAACACCGCCTCTTTTCCATCCTCAATGTCCGTGCGCCGCGCCAAGGCGAACTCCTCTTTGATGCTGTCCAAGTCCTTCACGATAACCTGATCCATGGTTTCCTTGTCTTTCAGGATCCTGGTGTACTCTTTGATCTTCTTCAAGGTCTCTTTGTACTCTTTCTCCAAAGCCAGGATCTCAAGGCCAATAAGCTTGTACAGCCGCATTTCCAGAATGGCCGCGGCCTGCTTTTCTGTAAAACACAGCTTTCTGGCATCCTCCTCAAACCGGGGATCCCGAAACCTGATCTTTGAGGTGTCCCCGTTAATCAGGCAGGCTTTCGCGTCCTTTAAGTTCTTTGATCCCCTGAGAATGGCGATGATCAGATCAATGACATCACAGGCTTTGATCAGGCCCTCCCTGATCTCCTTTTTTTCCAGCTCCTTGTCCAGAAGGATCTGATACTTTTTGCGGTTGTTCTCATACTGGAAATCCAGATAATTTTTTAAGATCCCCCGCAGGTTCAAGGTCTCCGGGCGGCCCTTTACA
This sequence comes from uncultured Lachnospiraceae bacterium, assembly GCA_910588865.1. Classification (GTDB taxonomy): domain Bacteria; phylum Bacillota; class Clostridia; order Lachnospirales; family Lachnospiraceae; genus UBA3402. The sequence goes on along the minus strand of CAJUSJ010000119.1, from coordinate 5,022 downwards.
ATGGCCAGCATGTTGACTCCGTAGGTGTCCTCCAGTTTTGTCTTCTTATAGAGGATATTTTTGATTCTCTCCACATCCGCGTCCTTTTTCAGTTCCAGGACAATGCGGATCCCCTCTTTGTTGGACTGGTTGGAGATGTCTGTCACATCCGTAAGCTTTTTGGACTCCACCAAGTCCGCCACATCCATCAGGAACTTGTTGATGCCCGCCCCCACCATGGTGTAGGGGATCTCCGTGATCACCAGCTTGTCTTTGTCGCTCTTGCGTTTGCCAAGCTCCATCTCCAGCCTGCCCCGAAGCCTGATCTTTCCGGCTCCGGTCTCGTAGATGGCCGGCAGGTCTTTTTTGTTGGCTATGATGCCTCCTGTGGGGAAATCCGGCCCCGGCATCAGCTCCATCAGTTGGCCTGTGGTGATGTCCGGGTTCTGGATGTAAGCCTTCACCGCATCCACCACCTCCGCTAAGTTATGAGGCGGAATGCTGGTGCTCATGCCCACAGCGATTCCCTCCGCGCCGTTGATCAGCAGATTGGGAACCCTTACAGGCAGCACCGCCGGCTCCTTCTCCGTCTCGTCATAGTTTGGCACAAACTCCACGGTCTTATCCAGGTCCTTAAGATACACCTCTTCCGCAAATTTGTGAAGCCTTGCCTCCGTGTAACGCATGGCGGCCGCTCCGTCTCCCTCTATGGAGCCAAAATTGCCGTGCCCGTCCACCAGGGCCATGCCCTTTTTAAAATCCTGACTCAATACAACCAGGGTGTCATAGATCGAAGAATCCCCGTGAGGGTGATATTTACCCATGGTATCGCCTACAATACGGGCCGACTTCCTGTGAGGCTTGTCATGACCCAGCTTCAGCTCGCTCATATCGTAGAGGACCCGCCTCTGCACTGGTTTTAATCCGTCCCTGGCGTCGGGGATAGCCCTGGCCGTGATAACGCTCATGGAGTAGTTCACGTAACTCCTCTGCATCTCCTCCGAATATTCTGTGGTAATGATCTTTTCTGCCATGTATTCCTCCCATATTCCAGCTGCTTAATGGAGCGGGGGAGGCTCTTCCCCCTACTCGCCGTGCCGCGGTTCACCATTCCTATTTTACGCGTCAATATCCGCCTCGTCCGCGTGTTCATAGATAAACTGTCTTCTGGGAGGCACGTCGCTTCCCATGAGCATCTCCGTGATCTCGGACGCCAGACGGGCATCCTCAATCTCCACCCGCTTTAACACCCGGTTCTCCGGGTCCAGGGTGGTCTCCCACAGCTGGCTGGCATCCATCTCGCCCAGGCCTTTGTACCTCTGCAGGGTAAATTCTCCTGTGTGGCTTTTCCGGTATCTCTCCAGCTCTTTCTCATCGTACAGGTACTGCTCCTCACCCTTCTTGGGGATCACCTTAAAAAGAGGCGGCATGGCGATGTACACATGGCCATTGTAGATCAGCTCCGGCATGAACCGGTAGAGGAAGGTCAAAAGCAGAGTGTCAATATGGCTTCCGTCCACATCCGCGTCGGTCATAAGGATGATCTTGTGGTACCGCAGCTTGCTGATGTCAAAATCATTGCCATAGCCCTCGGAGAATCCGCATCCAAAGGCATTGATCATGGTCTTGATCTCCGCGTTGGCCAGCACCTTGTCCATGGAAGCCTTCTCAACATTGAGGATCTTGCCCCGGATGGGAAGAATGGCCTGATACATCCGGTTTCTGGCGGTCTTGGCCGATCCCCCTGCGGAGTCTCCCTCCACAATAAAGATCTCGCACTTCTCCGGCTCCCGGCTCTCGCAGTTGGCAAGCTTTCCGTTGCTGTCAAAGGAGAACCTGGATTTGGTCAGCATGTTGGTCTTGGCCTTCTCCTCCGCCTTCCGGATCCGGGCAGACTTCTCCGCGCAGCCGATGATTCCCTTTAACACTTCCACGTTCCTGTCAAAATACAGCTGAAGCTCATCCCCGGTAATGGTAAACACCGCCTTGGTAGCGTCGGCGCTGGCCATCTTTGTCTTGGTCTGCCCCTCGAAAATAGGATCCGGGTGCTTGATCGCCACAATGGCTGTCATACCGTTTCTGGTGTCCGCGCCTGTAAAGTTGGAGTCCTTTTCCTTGAGGATCCCCAGTTCCTTGGCATAGCTGTTGATCAGCATAGTGAACCTGGTCTTAAACCCAACCAGATGAGTGCCTCCCTCCTGGGTAAAGATGTTGTTGCAGAAACCGGATATATTCTCCTCAAAGGCATCTACAAACTGAAATGCCGCCTCCACCTGGATATTGTCCATGGTCCCTTTAAAATAGATGGGGTCATGGACAGGGGTCTTGCCTGTGTTCACCTCCCTGACATAAGCCACGATTCCGTCAGGCTCGTGATAGTCCACCGTCTCCTCCTCGCCCTTGCGCCGGTTGGCGTAATGGATGGTAAGCTCCGGGTTTAAATAGGCTGTCTCGTGGATCCTGCTCTTAAGCCAGTCAGCCTTGAATCTTGTGCGCTCAAAAATCTCCCCATCCGGCAGGAAATTGATCTTTGTTCCCGTTTCCTTTGTCTTTCCCACAACCGGAAGAAGCCCTTCCACCAGCTCCACTGTCGGGATTCCCCTCTCGTAGGCATCGTGGTGAATATAGCCGTTTTTATAGACCATAATATCCATGTGCTCCGAAAGAGCGTTGACCACGGAGGAGCCGACGCCGTGAAGGCCTCCGCTGGTCTTGTACGCCTGATTGTCAAACTTTCCTCCCGCATGGAGAGTGGAAAGCACCACCCGCTCCGCGGACACTCCCTTTTTGTGCATCTCCACCGGTATTCCCCGGCCATTATCCTTCACCGTACAAGAGCCGTCCGCCTCCAGGGTCACCCATATCTGGGTACAGTATCCCGCCAGATGTTCATCCACAGAATTGTCCAGGACTTCGTAGATCAGATGATTGAGTCCCTTGATCCCAACCCCTCCTATGTACATACCCGGCCTTTTCCTGACAGCCTCCAGTCCTTCCAGGACCGTGATACTGTCCGCATTGTACTGCGCCTTTGCCATGTTCTCCTCCATTCTATCCATACTTCGCGACACTTTAGACTTGCTTTCTGTTTTGCCGCCAAACCTGACGGTTAACGGCCACTTGCCATATTATACACATAAATCCGCCTGATTGGCAAGTTGTTATTCTCTGCCGCCTTATGACGGAATGAGCAGGAACCACCCCCCCAAAAACAAATTTTTCAAAAAATTTGAAATTTCCTCTTGATTAGTTTTCATTTTGTGGTATAATAAGGAACATAGGCGTGTGTAGTTCATCGGTAGAACGCCAGCTTCCCAAGCTGGAGAGGCGGGTTCGATTCCCGTCACGCGCTTTTTTAATTTCTTGATTTTATAGAACTTTTGATGTTGTCCATCCAAAATCAATCTGACGTATGTTCGTTTGAAAATCCGTTTTTCTGACTATTTTCCAGTAATTTTCGCTAATTGGATTTAAATATACCAGTTTAGAACTTTTGAGATTTCCTAATAGAAAACCACCCCATACCAGGCCAAAGGCAGGTAAACGGCCTAAAAATACCCCTTCCAGGCAAGAATCGCCATACCCGAATTCTTACCCAAAAGGAGTCGTTTTTTCTAAAGATATTTAACCTGAGATTCCGATGAACCTGGGAAAAGCGCCGTATTACGGATGAACCACCACCTTGATGGACTCCGGGCTCATCTGCATATAAATCGCGTCATCCATATGCTCCAAGTCATAAACATGGGTGATCAGCTTCTTCAGTTCCAGCCGGCCGCTGTTGATCAGGTTCACGGCCCGCTGATGGGTATCAGGGTTGATCATGGAACCGACTATGCGCAGCTCCTTCTTATACACGTCAAACAACGGAAGGGGCACGGTGGCATCTACTCCAGGTACTGAGAACAGCAGAATGGTCGCCGCGAAGCCTGCCGCCCCAAAAGCCTGATCCACGGCAAATGGTTTCCCAACACACTCAATGACCACGTCAGCTCCGTCCCTTCCGCAGATCTCCCGGATCCTGCCAGGTACATCCTCATGAATAGGGTCAATGGCGGCATCCGCCCCCACTTCCAAGCCAATCTTTCGCCTCATCTCCACCGGTTCACTTAAGATCACGGTGGAAGCGCCGCTGAGCCTTGCCATCTGCACCATCATCAGGCCGATGGTACCGCCTCCGATCACCAGCACGGTCTGGCCTGGCTGGATCTGGGCCTGATCAATGCCGTGGACCACGCAGGCCAGAGGCTCCGCCATAGCCGCCTCGTCAAAAGAGATGTCTTCTCTCACCTTAAAGCACTGAGTCTCCGGACAGACCGCATACTCCGCGAAGCCTCCGTTGACATTGACACCCAGGGCAAAAAGGTGTTCGCACTCCTGTTTTTTCCCCATGCGGCAAGGCATGCACTGGTTACAGTACATGTTTGGATCCACGGCGACATGATCACCTGGCTTCAAACTGGTCACCTCTGCCCCCACCTGAGCCACTACACCGGCAAACTCATGTCCAAGGACCACCGGAGGCGTCACATCGGCTGACCCCTTCTCACCATGGTAAATATGCACATCCGTGCCGCAGATTCCGCAGGACTTGTTGTTCACCAGCACATCATGGGGACCTAAAGGTCCGAAGGTCATGTCCCTCACCTCAAATTTTTCCTCCTGATCCGCACCTACAAAGAAACTTCCCCTCATCGCTCTCCACTCCTTTATCCTTTTTGATCTTCACTGCCCCCAAAAGGGCAGCCTTCCTTGACTCTTCTATAAAGATAAGATCAAGTGTACCAGAAAAGGCATATAAGGTCAATATTCCATAAGGCAAATCATTTCCGCCATATTTATCTGCCCTCCTGATCAGGCTCATATAACCCTTTATTTGAGGGTTGCTTTCTTTGAAATAAAATTCATCCATATGCTCACAGGAATATGCCAGCAGCTCATTCATACACTCCGCTGACATCTTCCCCATCTGCTCCGGCTGCTACTTCCAGCGGCAAGTGGCTTTCTAATTTTCCGATTGCCGCCAAACTGTCTCCTGCCCTT
>CAJUSJ010000118.1 GCA_910588865.1 uncultured Lachnospiraceae bacterium | reverse complement strand
AAGCACGCCGCCAGCGTTCATCCTGAGCCAGGATCAAACTCTCATGTTAAAATGTCTGATCTGGGACCAGAATCAACTCTTGGCTAATTCTTATTCCCGTATTACTGTTGTTTGGTTCGTTTACTTTTGTATTCGTTCTGAATTTTCTCAAATCCAAGGCGCTCTCAAACTTCGCCTTTTCTTTTGGAATTTTCAGGGTCTTGCATACTGTTTGATCTTCGGTTTTCAAGGTTCTGTGTTGTCGATTCTCTCAGCGGCAACTCATTCATTCTATCACATTGCTTTTGATTTGTCAACAACTTTTTTATTTTCTTTTTCCTGCTCCTGCTGTCTTCATTCCCAGGGGCTTCTGTCAAAGCCTTCTAAAACAAGAAAAAGTCCAGCCGCATCTCTTGCGGTGGACTTAACTATACCATCTCAATTCTAAATTGTCAAGGGATTTGTGTCATTTTTTTAAACAATTTTTTCAGACCACTAAATATGCTCTTCTTTTCCCATTCCTCCTATATTTTGTGGTTCTGGAGGAAATGTCGGAAAATCAATGGTTCGCATTTTATTGACGTTTTGTCTTAATTGTATGTGTTATTTGTTCAATTAATATTATTTTATCCCTCTAATTAGTCCCAGAACGATCTTGGACACCAGATTGTAGTGATACAAATACGGCAGCCATTTACTGGACTCAATTTGAGCGATTATACCTGCTGCCCATGGTTTCGAGGAAAACGCTGTCACCAGGAGCAGGGCGAGATAGAGAAAGAACAGTCCCTCAGCCCCTCCAAGCAGCGCCCCCGCCATCCTGTTGATCCCTGATATCATGGGAAGCTTCGCGATCAGATCCAGTGATCTTATAACTAGCCCCATGATGATATACACAGCAAGAAACAGCACAACAAATCCCACTGAATTTATTATCATTTCTGCCAGATAATCCGCTATGTGGCTGATAAAAGCTTCTATATCAAAGATGCCGCCGCCATCGCCGCGCTCCCCCAGAAGCTCCTGGAGCTCTTCAGGCAGGTTTAGACTTTCAATAATTTCTCTGCTGTCCCCAAATTGGGCCTGGGCCTCATGAGGGATCAGCTTTTTCTCCAGCTCCCCGGCCACCCACTGACATACAGGGGTCTCATTTTTTATAAATAAAGTTACGGACGGCATTGCCATGCGGACGATCACAAAGGTTGCCGCCAATGCCGCCACAGATACGATCATGCGGATGACTCCCCGGCAATAACCATATACAATCATTACCAAAAGATACAACCCCACCGCGATCTCAAGCCAATTTTCCATAAATACCTCGTTACCTGTCAGAGAGGACCAGTCTTTCCAGCATCTGTCCCACTCCCGCGTTATCGCTGTCCGGCGCTATATAATCCGCTATCTCTTTTAACTTTTCATTGCCGTTTTCCATGGCGATCCCAATCCCCGCCTTCTCTATTATGGAAAGATCATTTTCGCCATCGCCAAAGGCCATGGTCTCGTCTGGAGCTATGTTCAGGATCTCCGCCAGCCGAAGGAGCCCTTCCCCTTTTGTGGCTCCCTTGCCGTTAATCTCAAGATTGTAGGAAAATGAGGAACTGACTATGACGTCCCCCCGGGCTTCCAGCTGCCCCCGCGCCCAGGCTCTCTCCCCAGGGTCATCGAAGAAAAGATTCAGCTTATCCGCGGCTGAGAATCTCTCCCGGATATAATCTTTCACATTGTCAACAGGGAGACGGGTGCGGCGGACCAGTTGCTGAACCACATCGGGAATGCCGTAATCATCCATATTCTCAAAACAGCGGCGTTCGGAAAATCCCATCCCTTGGATATACGCGTCACACATGACGTGACATGTGCTTACCAGCTCATAGATCTCTGTCACAATGTTCATGGGAATCAGTTTTTCATCCAGGGCGAGATTTTTCTCCAAATCCAGCACCATGCCTCCGTTCGCGGTGATCGCGTAGCGGATTCCCGGGATCTTCCGCACAGGGTCGGGAATCCCTGCCGCTGTGCGCCCTGTACAGGGGACCACATAAATCCCGCGGGCAATACACTCCTCCAATGCTTTTTTGTTTCTTTCTGGCAGCATTTTCTGACTGTCTAAAAGTGTTCCGTCTAAATCCAGCGCTATAAGCCGTATTTTCATATAAAATGCTCCTCTTTCAGAATCAAAAGTCCGTCTTTGTCATACTTTGAAGCGAATACTCCTTTGAGCAAACCGCTCAGGGAGGGCTTCTCCGCCTTATCCGCCGCCTCCTCAATCAAATCCTCCGCGTTGGTCCGGGTCAGGGGGATTCCATCTTCTTCCATCAGCTCAATACGCTCATACAGCGCCAGCATACTTTTTCCCGTAATATTACAGTCGATATCTCTCGCGTATTTGACAGCATAATCCGCGAATTCATTCAGATCCAATTCCTCATCGTCTACAGGGGCCGGGGACTCGTATTCATCCTCATACCCGGATTCGTCTTCGTACTCATCATCATAATCCCCATCATCCTCGTACTCGTCGCCATAGTCCTCATCATCCCCGTCGTATTCTTCGCCATCCTCGTCTTCATACACTCCATCGTATTCCTCGTCGTCCCCGTCTTCATACGCTTCGCCGTATTCCTCACCATCCTCGTCTTCATACGCCTCGTCGTATTCCTCGCCGTCCCCGTTTTCATACGCTTCGTCATATTCCTCGTCGTCCCCGTCTTCATACGCTTCGTCGTATTCTTCGTCGTCCCTGTTTTCATACGCTTCGTCGTATTCCTCGCCATAGCCAGGCTCATCAACGGTTTCGTCAGGATAAATATCCTCATCTTCAAAATTTTCTTCAAACGAGTCCTTCTCCTCATAGGGGGGGTCTTCTTCTGTCTGATCCATATCTCCAGCCTCAGCCGTCGGTTTTTCCAAAGCAATGCCCTGGTCCTCTTTCGTCAGGTCCCGCGCCACAGGCTCCTCGGGCTCAAATGCTGGTTCTTTTGCCGTCTCTTCTTGGGTTTCTCTCTCCTCCGGAGCTTCCAGGGCATCCATATTCTGTCCGTCCGCGTCAATACACTGGAACAGGTTGACAAATCCCGGATTCTGCTGATGGAGCTCCTTCATCTGAAACGGATTATCAATCAGCACCACGATCATGCCGGTCTCATCCCGCTCCAAAAGCATCTGAAGCTCTTCCAGGTCCTCCTGACTTAAATCTCCGGCCTCCTCCACGATCAAGTCTTTTCCCGCGAGTTTGTCAGAAACATTAAAAATTCCCCGCCTGCTCAGTTTACTTCCGGAAATCTTGATCACCTGATTGTTGACGCCTGTCTTTTGATGGATCTTTTTCAGAACCTCCACCGCTGTCTCGAATCCTGTTTCAGGTATTTTAGCCTCTATCATCAGATGATGGGGAGTGTAGACCCGGTCATGGTATTTGGTTTCTTGTTCTCTTTCTTCCGCTCTTTTGACAACCGCCATCCCATGCCTGTCTCTGAATACTTTTGTCCTTCCGGAACCAGGTTCCCGCTCCACATAGCCTTCTGTGGAGATCTTAGACATCTCCGCGGCCAGTTCCTTTTCCGCGGCCGCCTGATGCAGGTTTGCCATCAGTTCCTCGTCAACCTCATAGGCATAATTGCTGTTTTCCTGGGAATAATGCTGCTCTCCATAGGAGCCGTCCGCCGCGGAACCATATGCTCCGTTTTCTTCCATATACCGGCCGTCGGAAGGGCCGCGGCTGCTTCTGGTCCTGTAACCATTCCCTGACTTGCCAGAGCCGCCTCCTTTGGATCTGTGACCGGATTTTGTTTGGCGAGGCCTGTTTGCTGACCCATAACCAGCCTGGGATTGACCATAGCCGCCGTAACCGCCCTGCTGCTGATCATACTCTCCGTTTTCCGACATATAACCGTTCTGGGGATAACCATAGCTTTCGGCTTCTTCCGGATAGGCATTTCCGAACCGGCCATAACCCTCTGATTCAGGCATATAGTTCCCCTGATACGGATCATGAACCGGCTGCTCTTCCATATAGCTATCCGTTTGCTGGCTATAGCCTCTCTCTCCATGAATATAACCGTCCTGGGACTGGCCGTAGCCATCAGTTTCAGGTATATAACCGCCTTGGAACTGATCATAACCGCCCTGAGAATCACCGTAGGCCGGATTACCCGACATATAACCATCCTGGGACTGACTGTAGCCTCCCGCCTCAGATGTATAGCCGCTCCCGGCCTGATCATATGCTCCTTCCGCTGGCACATAACCTGCCTGAGACTGATTATAGCCTCCGGACCCGTAACTGTCCTGAGGCTGACCATAGCTTCCCGCTCCAGGTTCATAACCGCCCTGAGACTGACCATAAGGATCCGCCTCAAAAGCGTAACCGCCCTGAGGCTGACCATAGCCTCCCGCCCCGGAAGCGTAACCGCCCTGAGGCTGACCATAGCCTCCCGCCCCGGAAGCGTAACCGCCCTGAGACTGACCATAGTCTCCCGCCCCGGAAGCGTAACCGCCCTGGGACTGGCCGTAGCCTCCTGCCCCGGAAGCGTAACCGCCCTGAGACTGACCATAGTCTCCTGCCCCAGGCACATATCCTCCCTGGGACTGACCGTAGCCGTCGCTTTCGGACATATATCCGCCTTCCGGCTGCTGGTAGCTTTCCGCTTCGGACATATAACTGCCCTGGGGGTGACCATAGCCGTCACTCCCGGACATATATCCACCCTGGGGCTGGTTGTAACCGTCGCTTCCTGACATATAATCACCCTGGGAGTGACCATAGCCGTCACTCCCGGGCACATATCCGCCCTGGGGCTGGCCGTAACCGTCGCTCCCGGACACATATCCGCCCTGGGGCTGGCCGTAACCGTCGTTTCCTGAAACGTAAGCCGTCTGTTGCTGACCGTAGCTGTTGTTTTCGCCCCCATAACCCGCTGATTGCTGGCCATAGCCACTGGCTTCATAGGACTCCGCCCCCGCTCCCTGAACTCCAAATCCCGTATTGCCCGGTTCCTGGTAATCCTGTATCCTTATGGTGCCGTTCTCATACCCTTCCTCTACGGCCCGGAGCTTCTCCTCATACTTATCCCGATTCTGGATCAGATCTTTCTGGTAGCTGGTCAGGGGAGCATATCTCTGTTTCAGCTCCATAGCCTTCTCCACATAAGCCCCCACACCGAACATCAGGATCATCTTGTCACACAGTTGGATACAATCGCTGGTCCGTCCCGCCCTCGCGTAGAGATCCGCCAGCTCGTACATCCACTTTTCGTCCACCTCTGTGGAAATATAGCGCTCCAGAGCATGAATAATCTGGTCCATGGGGGCTTTTTTCTCTTTTAATAGCATATACCGCAGAAGATGCTGTCTGGTGTCGTCGGGAGACAGATCGCAGAATTCCCTGTAATAGTCCTCCGCTTCGCTGATGCTACCCTCTCTCAGAGCCAGCTCTGTCAGCTTGTATAAAAGGCGTTTTCCAATGGGCGCTCTCTCAAACGCCAGGAGCAGAACTTCCTTGGCTTCCTGGTATTCTCTGTTCTTTTCATATACCTCGGAGATCATCGACAGCAGATTCGCGTTGCGCACTCTTCTCCAGTCGATGGTATCCGCGATCTTCATGGCTGTCGCGTAGTCGTTTTTACCTACCAGTTTCCTTATCTGTTCAACTTTTATGTTAAACTCGTACTTATCCATTGTTTCCTCCATCAGCGCCGGCAAGGGCGCGATTACAGCTGGACTCTTCCCTCCAGTGCCCGAAGCAAAGTCACTTCATCTATATATTCCAGATCTCCTCCCACCGGAACGCCGCTGGCGATCCGGCTGACCTTAATTCCTGTTGGTTTTATCAGTTTGCTGATATACATGGCAGTGGTCTCTCCTTCCAGACTGGAATTGGTGGCAATGATCACCTCTTCCACATTGCCCTGAAGCCGCTGCATCAGCTCTTTCAGTTTGATCTCCCCCGGCCCGATGCCCAGCATGGGAGAAATGGCGCCGTGGAGAACATGGTAGACCCCTTCGTATTTGCCTGTCTTCTCATAAGCCGCCAAATCTCTGGGATTCTCCACCACCATGATCATCTGGTGATCCCGCTTCTCGCTGGCGCAAATAGGACATAATTCCTGGTCTGTCAGCGTAAAGCATTCCCGGCAGTAGCGTACCTGCTCTTTGGCGTTGACTATGGTGTGTGACAAACGCTGAACCTGTTCCGCGGGCATATTGATGATATGAAACGCGAGCCTCTGGGCTGATTTCGTTCCGATCCCGGGAAGTTTGGCCAATTCTTCAATCAATTTTGTTATCTGGCTGCTGTAGTAGTCCATGGTCAGAAGGGAAACCCTCCTCCAAGGCCGCCTGTCAGCTTTGCCATGGCACTGTTGGAGGCATCCTCCATCTGCCGGTACGCCTCATTGACAGCCGCCATGATCATATCCTCCAGCATCTCCACATCATCAGGGTCCACTGCCTCTGGCGCGATCTTTACGACAGTCACTTCTTTCTTGCCCGAAACAGTCACTGTCACCGCTCCGCCGCCGGAAGAAGCCGTGTATTCTTTGCTCTCCAGCTCCTTGGTGGTCTCCTCCATCTGTCTCTGCATCTTCTGGGCCTGTTTCATCAAATTATTCATATTTCCTGGCATCCCGCCGGGAAATCCGCCTCTCTTTGCCATATCGCTCCTCCTGGTCTGTCATCATTCATCTTCTATTGTAATATCCATGTGGATACGGTTTTTCAATTCTTCATCGCTGACATATATGGTATCTGCCCGCTCTCCATTTCCCAAAAGACGGGTTTTAAAATAAATGTCTTTTCCGTAGGTGTTCTTTACATAATTCTCCAGTTCTCCCATGATAGTAGGTCTCCGCCCAATCTCATAATTGTCCGGGTTGCCAAATACCACGCACAGGCAGCTGTCGCCGCTGGGTTCCACTAAGGTATCCCGAAAACTGGACCGGATCACTCCCCCAAGACTCCGGATGATCTTGCCCCACTCATTGCGTATCATCTGCAGATCCTCAAGCTGGGCCTTGGGAATGGATACTTCCCTTGGGGGGTCTGACAGCGGCCGGGTCTGTCCTGTTGTCATGCCGGCCTGGGTTGCCCCTGCCGGGCTTACTGCCGCCTGGCCCTCTCCGGGCATAATACCGGCGTCAGTTGGAAGGGAAACCGCCGGTCCCCGGGGTACCGGACTCGCGGGAATCCCTTCCTCCAGTTGTTCTTCAATCTTATTCAATCTCTCAATGATGGAATCATAACTGTGTTCCATCTGTGGTTTTGTCAGTTTTATCAGCGCTATCTCGATCAGAACCCGCTTCTGGCTGGCATAGCGGATCTGGTTGGACAGCTCGGAGAATACCCGGATATATCTTATAAGAGTCTCCCCGTCCGCAAGCTTCGCGTCTTCTTCAAGGGCTTTTTTGTTGTCCGCGGACATATCCAGCATATCTTCCCCATTGTCCGCGGTCTGTATAAGAAGCAGATTTCTCATATACCAGATAAAATCTGTCACAAACTGCCCAAGCTCTCTCCCCTGGATCACCAGGTCCTCTAACTGGTAAACGCACCGGGTGGTCTCTCTCTTGACCACGGCCCGGAACATCTGGCTGAATATACTGGTGTCCACTGCCCCCAGGATATCCAGCACATGTTCGTAAGTAAGACGTTCTCCGAAATGAAACGCGGCACACTGGTCTAAAAGGCTCAGCGCGTCCCGCATGGATCCGTCCGCTACCCTGGCAATATAGCTCAGAGCCTTTTCCTCCACATCTATATTCTCCGCTTCGGACAGCTCCTTCAGCCTGTCTGTCAGGGTCTGAATGGTAATTCTCTTAAAATCATATCTCTGGCATCTGGACAGCACAGTGATCGGAATCCTGTGGACTTCCGTGGTAGCCAGGATAAAAATCACATAGGAGGGGGGCTCCTCTAAGGTCTTTAAAAGCGCGTTAAAGGCACCTGTTGACAGCATATGCACTTCATCAATAATATAAACCCTGTATTTCCCTTCCGTAGGCGGATACTGTACCTGCTCCCGGATATCCCGGATGTTCTCCACACCATTGTTGGAAGCGGCGTCGATCTCCACCACGTTAAGAGAGGCCCCCAAACCAATGTTCATACATGCCCGGCACTTTCCGCATGGACTCCCGTCCTCGGGATTCTCACAGTTCACCGCCCTGGCAAAGATCTTGGCAATGCTGGTCTTGCCGGTTCCCCTGGTCCCGCAGAACAGATAGGCATGACCGATCCTCTGAGATGTTATCTGATTTTTTAAGGTCCGCACAATGTGGTCCTGGCCTTTCACATCCGAAAAACCTGATGGACGCCATTTTCGGTACAGCGCCGTGTATGACATGGTTGCCCTCCTGCCTTTATGGTTACGGTTTTTATCTATTCATCGCCAAAGCAGATCCCCACAAGCTTGGCTTCCTTGATGATCGCGCATTCGGGATCCACAGTCTTAAGCTTCCCTGCCACTTCCTCTAAGGGCACTTTGTCCACCTCTCCGTTCTTAATGCACACCATGTATCCGTAGGTCTTCTCCTGGATCAGTCTGGCGGCAGCGGCTCCTACCCTTGTGGACAGAACCCGGTCATAAGGACATGGCTCTCCGCCTCTCTGCATATGACCCGGAACCGTGACCCGGACCTCCTGTCCTGTCAGCTCTTCTATCTTTGCTCCCAGCTCATATGCCACCGACGGGTATACCACACCGTTTTTCTTCTTTTCCTTCAATTCCTTTTTGGTCAGCTTCGCGTCTTCTTTGGAAATAGCGCCCTCCGCCACTGCGAGGATGGAGAAACGCTTGCCCTTTCGGTTGCGCTCCTTTAAGGCTTCCACAACCACGTTGATGTCATAAGGGATCTCAGGGATCAGGATGATGTCCGCGCCTCCCGCAATCCCCGCGTGAAGGGTCAGGGCTCCCACCTTGTGTCCCATGACTTCCACGATAAACACCCGTCCATGGGATGCTGCCGTGGTGTGAATACAGTCAATGGCATTGGTAGCCACATTGACCGCGCTCTGGAACCCAAAGGTCATCTCGGTTCCCCAAAGGTCATTGTCAATGGTTTTCGGAAGGGATACGATGTTTAATCCTTCCTCTCTCAGCAGATTGGCAGTCTTCTGGCTGCCATTGCCCCCTAAGACCACCAGGCACTCCAGCTTCAGCTTCTTGTAAGTGTGCTTCATAGCCTCAACCTTGTCAAGGCCGTTTTTATCTGGTGTTCTCATCTGCTTAAACGGCTGTCGGGATGTACCAAGAATCGTGCCTCCCTCTGTAAGAATCCCGGAAAAATCCGATGGCTTCATCATGTGGTAATCCGCATAGATCAAGCCCTTGTAACCGTCTTCAAAACCGATAATCTCCACATCCTGGCCGTACATCCTGTACAACGATTTCGCGACTCCCCGCATGGTCGCGTTCAGGCTCTGGCAGTCTCCGCCGCTGGTTAACATTCCTACTCTCATCATTTCATCAGTCCTTTCATCCGTTTAATTTCTCTGTCATTATAATACAAAGGTTTTCCGTGGGCAAGGGAAAATGTCCTGCCGCGCGAAAAAAACATGGGCTTAGCGGGGTGAGCTTTCACGGAGTGAACCGTAAATCGAGTAGGGGAGGTTTCCCCCCTACTCGCCGTGCCGGGGCGGGGCCGCGCAAACGGCCACATTTCCTTTCCGCCCCGTGTACATAAAAAAAACAGCCTTCTGGCTGCCTGACTATATAAATTCCGTGCGTCTCACTTTGAACAGCTACCACAGACGTTACCTGCGCAGTTAACTCAGCCCAGGCTGCCTCGCGGCACACAGAAGATTCCGCTTAGTGCTGCTGCATTCCTGCCCTGACACGGTTCACAGAGTTCTGTTGCGCAAGACCCAGACGTCATCGCCACTTACACAGGGCAGCTCCACAGTAAACTGCCCGGGGTGAGACATCACCCCTGCTAGAGCGGATTGCAGGTACAGGGCACCGCTATCTCCCCGGCTGCACGGAAACTTTATGACT
>CAJUSJ010000117.1 GCA_910588865.1 uncultured Lachnospiraceae bacterium | reverse complement strand
CCAACGACACTGCGGTTAACAGCCGCATGCTCTACCGACTGAGCTATCAAGGAATATTTATATTAATTTATTATACTCAGCTTTTGCTAAATGTCAAGAGGGGAGTGAAAAAAATAATTTAAAAAAATTTGTAAAAAATGGTTGATTAAATGGAATTTATGTGATATACTGTTATTCGTTCGCGGGAGTGCTGGAATTGGCAGACAGGCAAGACTAAGGATCTTGTGGGTGTATGCTCGTGTGGGTTCAAGTCCCATCTCCCGCAGACGCAGAAGTGGCGGAATTGGCAGACGCGCACGGTTCAGGTCCGTGTGGTAGCAATACCTTGTGGGTTCGACTCCCATCTTCTGCATGTCGTTTAAGGGCGGGAAACCTTGATTTTATCGGGTTTTCCGCCATTTTTATTTTACAGACCAGCAGCGAGCGGAAATGTCTCAATATGGTGGCCCATCAGGACTTTGACGGGCTGATCATCGACGGGGTGAAGGCCAGCCTGATTAACCCCAACCTGGATTGTTATTATAATCTATATCACCAGAAGCTTCCGGTAGTTTTCTATAATAACTATTATAAGGATCTGAAATTCCCCCGGGTAATCAATAACGATCAGCGCTGCGCGCGGGAGATGATTTACCGGATGACCCAGGACGGCCACCGCCGCGTCGCGGGGATTATCGTGTATGACAATTATCAGAGCACCGAGAAATATCAGGGGTATGTCCGGGCCTTGCTGCGGTTTGGGGCGGAATTTGATGATGACTATGTAAAGTGGCGCGTCTCCAATGAGGCTCATGACCTGTCTTATGCCAAAGAGATCACCCGTTTTATCCGCGCCATCCCTAAGTGCACGGCCATTGTATGCTGTAATTATATGATTCCGCGGACCGTGCTCATGGTGCTGAAAAAGGCGGGAAAGAAGATTCCCGAGGATTATTCGGTGGTATGTTTTGACTATTCGGGAAAGGATTGGGAGCAGACCCACCTGCTCGGTCTCCCGGGTTTTCTGACCTGAGAGACAGAAACTTAGGCTTAAGTCTCTGGAATGACAGAGATTTAAGCTTTTTGCCTGTAAAGGGGATGAAAATTGCTGAATTAATTAAAAGAATTTACCAGGAGGAAATCATATGAACAGAACCATAGAAGAATTGATGGAAAGAAAATCCGTGCGGGCTTTTACGGATCAGCCCATTACGGCGGAGCTAAAGAGGACGATTATACAGGCCGCCATGGAAGCCCCTACGGCGGGGAATCAGCAGCTGTACACCATCCTGGATATCACGGATCAGAACCTAAAAGAAAAATTGTCAGAGACCTGCGACCACCAGCCCTTTATCACCAGAGCCCATATGGTACTGATTTTCTGCGCGGACTGTCAGAAGTGGTATGACGCTTATGAGGCGGGAAACTGTGAGCCCAGAAAGCCAGGTGCCGGTGATCTGATGCTGGCGGTGACAGACGCGGCTATAGCGGCCCAGAACGCGGTGACAGCGGCGTGGAGCTTAGGAATCGGCTCCTGCTACATCGGAGACGTGATGGAGCGGTGTGAGATCCACAGGGAGCTTTTAAACCTTCCCCCCTGGGTATTTCCCGCCGCCATGGTGGTGTTCGGGTACCCCACCCAGCAGTAGAAGCGGCGGGTAAAGCCGGAAAGATGCGAACAGGAGTATCTTGTCCATGAGAACACCTACCGCCGCCTCGGGGAGGAGGAGCTTAGAGACATGCTCCGGAAAAATTATAAGGGCGGGGATTTTGACAGCTGGATTCAGGCGTTTTGCCAGAGAAAGTACAACAGTGATTTTTCCATAGAAATGAGTCGTTCCGTAAAGAAATATTTAGAAAATTTTTAGATTGAATTTTTATGCATTTGGTTGTATAATACACTCATTGCTTTGTTCTGACAAAGGTAAAATGAGGAGGAAACCGATTATGAAGAAAAAGATCCTATCTGTAATGCTCTCCGCCGCCATGTGCGCGGGCCTTCTGGCGGGCTGCGGCGGCCAGGGAGGAAGCGGGGAAACACAGGGAAGCGCGGCCGGGGCAGGAAGCCAGGGCCAGACAGCGGACGGCGGGGACGCGGGTGAGGATAACGGGGAGCCGGTGTCCGTGACGGTAGGCGTTGCCCAGCAGTTCACCACTCTGGATCCCGGTCTTTCCACAGAAACCGTCAACCGTTTTGCCATCGCCCACATGTACGCGGGACTTTACAAAAAGCTGGAGGATGGCAGCGTGGTGCCGGATCTGGCGGCAGGGGACCCGGAGGTCAGCGAGGATGGCCTTACTTATACCATAAAACTTAAAGAGGGCCTTACCTGGAGCGACGGGGAGCCGGTTACGGCAAATGACTTTGTGTTTGCGGTAAACAGGAACTTAACCTATGGAGCGGAGAACGGGTTTGTCACTGACAAGCTTGTCCGCTACCTGGATGGGGCGGAGGAGTACTTAGCGGACACGGAAGTGGATCTGGACACCTTCTCTTTCGCGGGAGTGGAAGCTTTAGACGACCTGACTATTGTCTATCATTTAAAGACCCCCTGCGCGTTTTTCAGCGGCCTTCTGTGTGTGGCAGGTTACCTTCCCCTGAGGGCCGATGTGGCGGAGGCAGGTTACAGCGAGTGGGCCATGGAGCCGGGGTATCCTACCACAGGCGCTTATGTTCTGGATTACTGCAATGAAAATGAGAAAGTAGTTCTGACAAAAAATGATACTTACTATGACGCGGCCAATGTGACGGTAGATGAGATCACGTTCCAGGTTATGCCCGACATGGACGCCCAGGCGGCTGCCTTTAAGACAGGGGATATTGACGCCGCCCTGGCGATCAACGCCTCCATCGTGGCAACCTATGACAACCCTAACGAGCTGTGGAACCGTCCTCAGCAGTCCGTGTACTCCATCAACCTGAATTCCGGCGAGAAGGGACCAGAGGCCCTCAAGGATGTAAATGTACGCCGGGCTCTGGCCATCTCCATTGACAGAGATGAGATCGTAAAGGCCATCAACGCGGGGGATTTCTACACTCCTCTTTACGGCTATGTGCCCCACGGCATGATGGGCGCGGAGAAGGAGTTCCGCGCGGAGGGTGACGAGAGGGTAGCGTATCAGCAGTATGATCCGGAAAAGGCCAAAGAGCTGCTGGCGGGGGCTGGCTATGATGAGTCCAATCCTCTTACCCTGAAGTACAAGTATTCCAACAACTCTATCCATGCGGATGTGGCCCAGATGCTGGAGCAGATGTGGAAGGCGGTGGGCATCCAGGTGGAACTGGAAGTGGTAGAGTCCGGCGTGTTCTACGACCAGATCGACCAGGGCGACTTTGAGATGTCCAGGTATGGACTGATGTCCTCAAACGATCCTTCCGAGTTCCTGACCCAGTGGACCAAGGCCATGCAGCCGGTTCCCGCGGTTTCTGATGACAAGTATGATCAGATGATGGTGGATGTGACCAAGATCGTGGACAGGACCGAGTACATGAACAAGCTTCATGAGATTGAGGATTATCTGGTTGAGGAGAATGTGTATGTGATCCCCCTGTTTGATTTCAATGAGCCTGCTCTTAAGAAAGAGAACTTAAAGGGTGTGTACATGGTTCCGGGAGATGTGCCTGTCTATTCCTACGGTTATTTTGAGTAAGGAGAAGTTTGATGGAAAACATAAAAATCAGCGATCTGGGAGATTACCGGTATCTCTCAGAGATAACAGCCTCCCCTTCAGGGAAAAAAGCCGCTTTTGTGGTAAAGAAGGCTGACACGAAGAATCAAGGTTATGATTCGTGGATCTATATCGTGGATTTTCGCGGGGAGGAAGTCAGGAAACTGACTTCCTTTGGCGCTGAATCCCATATTTTGTTTGAGGATGAAGACACGGTTTTGTTTTCCTCCCAAAGGGGAGACGAGGACAAGGCAAAAGACCTGGAGGAAAAGACGGTCTTCTACAGGATCTCCTTAAAGGGCGGGGAGGCGGAGCGGGCTTTTGAAGTTCCCTATACCGTGGAAGTGATCAAAAAGATTTCTTCCGGGCGCTACGGGTTCCTGGCCACCGTGGATCTGAACAGGCCGGAAGATCAAGAGGAATTAGAGGAATATAAGGATTACCATACCCTGGAGGAGCTGCCCTACTGGGCCAATGGCGCTTACTTCGTCTCCCGGTTCCGCAGTGCCCTGTTTATCTTTGACGAGGACAAGGGAACCTGTGAGAAAGTGACAGAACCTCTTTTCGCGGCAGATGGTTTTGAGGTGTGGGAAGACAAGCTGGTCTATACAGGAGCTTCCTATGACCGGATTCTTCCAAAGGGCAATGGTCTGTTCTGCTATGACATAAACACGGGGAACCGTTCCAGACTTGCGGGGCAGGACGAAGGAGGAGACCTGGGGGGCCAGGAGCGGTCCCAGGCCATGCGCGTCGGCCTGTTTGGATGCGGGAAAGGAAATGGGGGAGAACCTCAGGTAATTTTCGCTGGAGTTCCCATAGACCCGCCTGACGGACGAAGGAATCCAGACTTTTACGCATGGTCAGAGGGCGCGGTGAAAAAGGCGGCGGATTACGGGTATACCGTAGGCTCAACTCCCACAGGAGACACGTTTCTGGGAGGAGGGCGCAGGTTCCTGGCAGAGGGAGAGAAAACCTATTTTGTCTCAACCAGGCGTTCCAAAGGGAAGATCTGCGTCATGTCAGAGGGGGAGATTGAGGAGCTGTTTGATTTTCACGGCGCTGTGGACTGTTTCGACAGGGTTGACGGCGGGTTTGCCTTTGTGGGCAGGACAGAAAACAGCCTTCAGGAGATTTATTTTTACGATGAGGAAAATGGACAGTGCCGCCAGATTACCTATCTCAACCGCCAGGCCCTGGCAGGAAAATATGTGGGGGCCATGGAGTACGCGGGATTTGTGAACTCTGACGGCGTGGAGATCGACGGCTGGGTGATTCTTCCAAAGGATTATGATCCCGCGGGAACCTATCCGGCCATTCTTGACATCCACGGCGGCCCCCGGGTAGCCTACGGCAATGTATTTTTCCACGAGGCGCAGGTGTTTGCCGCCGCGGGCTATGTGGTGATGATGTGCAACCCCAGAGGCGGGGACGGGAGAGGCGATGAGTTCGCGGATCTAAGAGAGCGCTACGGGACCATTGACTATGAGGATCTTATGGAATTTACGGACCATGTTTGCCGCCTGTATCCGGCTGTTGACCCAAAGAGGCTGGGCGTCACCGGAGGCAGCTACGGCGGTTTTATGACCAACTGGATCATCGGCCATACGGACCGGTTTGCCGCGGCGGTGAGCCAGAGGAGCTTTTCCAATTTCCTCAGCGACTTTGGATGCAGCGAGATCGGTTTTTCCTTTGATGTGGAGGAAAATGGAGGGAAGACTCCTTGGACGGATCATGAGGCTCTGTGGAAGCGTTCACCTGTGGCCCATGCCTGCCGCGCCAAGACCCCTACCCTGTTTATCCATTCACTGAAGGATTACAACTGCCCTCTCTCCGAGGGTATGCAGATGTTCGCGGCCCTTAAGTACTTTGGAGTTCCCTCCAAAGCCTTTCTGTTCGAGGGGGAGAACCATGAGCTTTCCAGAAGCGGGAAGCCTCTGCACAGGATCAGGAGACTGAAAGAGATGCTTGGCTGGTTTGACCATTATCTGAAAGAGACAGGTCTGTGAAGATAAAAGACAGCTGCCAAGAGACTTAAGAAAGGAGTGGACGAAAATTCATGTTGCGGTACATAGTTAAGCGCCTGGCAGTGGGGGTGGTGACCCTGTTTCTCCTGGCGACCATCACTTTTTTTCTCATGCATGTGATCCCCGGATCCCCTTTCGCCGGGGAGACTTCCAAGCTTCCGGTGAAGGTTGTGGAAAAGCTTCAGGAAAAATATGGTCTGGACAGGCCTCTTTTTGAACAGTATACCATGTATATGAAAAACGCTGTCAGGGGAGATTTCGGTGTTTCCATCTACAGAAAGGGCAGGAACATCGACAAGATCATTGCCAATGGCCTGCCCTACACCATGCGCCTGGGGGCGGTCAGCGTAACCTTTGCCCTGGTAACCGGGATTTTCCTGGGAACCGTGGCGGCTTTCACCAAGAAGAAATGGCTGTCCAATCTTGTGCTGGTGGTGGCCACGGCAGGGGTCAGTATGCCTGGCTTTCTTCTGTCGGTGCTGCTGCTTCTGCTGTTCGGAGTGGTGCTCCAGTGGCTTCCCTTTGTGGGCCTTGGCAGCCCTCTCCACTATATCCTGCCCGCGGTGGGCATGGCATTTGCGCCCATCTCCATGGTCGCCCGCCTGGTACGTTCCAGTTTGAGAGAAGTGATGAAGCAGGACTACATGGTGCTGGCCCGTTCCAAGGGGACGCCGGAAAATCTGGTGATCTTAAGGCATGGTCTTAAAAATGCCATGCTTCCGGTGATCACCTACGCGGGACCTATGATCGCGACACTCCTTACAGGAAGCTTTGTCATTGAAAGCTTGTACTCCATCCCCGGCATTGGGGCGGAATTTGTCACCAGCATCACCAACCGAGATTATACCATGATCATGGCCCTGACCATACTCTACGGATCCTTTATTATTGTCGCCAATATTATTACAGATATCATAAATGCCATGATTGATCCCCGGATCAAGCTGGGAAGATAGGAGGTGGGGCAGATATGACGGATATAGAAAATCTGGATGACTCCATGTTTGAAAAACTGGAGGAAAGCCAAAAGAATACCGAGTTTATTGCCATGGAGAGCAAGACCTATCTGAGGGATGCCTGGGATTGCTTTAAGAAAAACAGGCTGGCCCTGGCAGGGCTGATCTTCCTTCTTTTCATGATCATCATGGCCATAGGGGTGCCTGTTTTGTCGCCTTACACCTATGATTCCCAGAACCTTGACGTGAGGAACGCTCTTCCGTCCATGACCCATCCCCTGGGAACGGACAAGCTGGGAAGGGATATTCTGGTGCGGCTTATGTTCGGTGCCAGAATCAGCCTCATGGTGGGATTCGTGGCCGCGTTTTTAAACCTGATCATCGGCGTGGTCTACGGAGGGATTTCCGGCTACGCGGGAGGTAAGACCGATATGGTGATGATGCGCGTCATTGACTGTATCTATTCCATCCCTTCCATGCTGTATGTGATATTGATCATGATGGTGTTCGGCTCCAACATCGGCTCCGTGCTCCTGGGCATCTGTGTTTCCTCCTGGATCGGCATGGCCAGACAGGTACGGACCCAGGTGCAGACCTTAAAGCAGCAGGAGTTTGCCCTGGCCGCGTACGTTATCGGCGCGGGAAAGCTGAGGATCCTGTTTAAGCACCTGATCATCAACTGCATGGGTCCCATTATTGTCTCCACCACATTGATGGTGCCGGAAGCCATTTTTACGGAGTCGTTCCTGGCGTTTATCGGAATCGGCATTTCCCTTCCCCAGGCCAGCTGGGGGACCCTGGCCAGTGAGGCCCGCTCCGTGATCCAGAGCTATCCTCTGCAGATCGTATGGCCGGTGCTGGCCATATGCCTGACCGTCCTCTCCCTGAATTTTATCGGCGACGGCATCGGCGAGGCTCTGGATCCCAAGAACCGTCAGGAGGTGTAAATATGGCATTGCTGGACGTAAAAAATTTGACAGTGGATTTTAACACCGATCAGGGGCTGGTCCACGCGGTGAGGGATATTTCTTTCACTGTGGGGGAGTCAGAGGCCGTGGGGATCGTGGGAGAGTCAGGAAGCGGAAAGAGCGTGACCATGTATTCGGTTATGGGCCTTCTGGCCTCCAACGGGGAGATCAAAGAGGGAAGCGTTGTATTTGACGGAAAAGAGATCACAGAGAAGTCCTACCCAAACCACAAGGCTTACGAGGATCAGATGAGCCGGATCCGGGGAAATGAGATGGCCATGATCTTCCAGGATCCCATGACGTTTTTAAATCCTGTGGTAAAGATCGGAAAACAGATCACCGAGGTGATCAAAAATCACAACAAGGTAAATGACCGGGAGGCAAAGGACAGGGCCGTAACCCTTATGGGCCAGGTGGGCATCCCGTCTCCGGGAGAGCGGTTTAACCAGTATCCCCACGAGTTTTCCGGCGGCATGCGCCAGAGGATCATCATTGCCATGGCCCTGGCAAACAGCCCGAAGCTGATCATTGCCGACGAGCCCACCACGGCTCTGGACGTGACCATCCAGGCCCAGGTGCTGGAGCTGATCAAGGACATGAAGGAGCAGCTGAATTCCTCTGTCATTATGATCACCCATGACCTGGGGGTGGTGGCCAGTGTCTGCGACAGGATCATCATCATGTACGGCGGAAAGATCGTGGAAGAAGGGGACACCAGGGAGATCTTCTATGAGCCAAAGCATCCCTACACCATGGGACTTCTGCGGTGTGTCCACAACCCGGAGAAGAAAGAGAAGCTGACCCCTATCCCGGGATCTCCGCCAGATCTTTTAAAGCCTCCCGCGGGCTGTCCTTTTGTGGACCGGTGCTCAGAAGCCATGAGGATCTGCAAGACCCAGATGCCGCATGTCGCCCGGTATTCCCAGACCCATACTTGTTCATGCTGGCTTGAGGAAGTCAGGAAAAGAAAGGGGGAGAACCATGGCTGAGACTTTGGAGCGGGAGGGCAAAGGGGAGACTCCCCTGCTTTCCGTAAACCATGTAAAAACATATTTTGACGTTACAAAAGGTCTGTTTTCCAAAAAGCAGATCGTAAAGGCAGTGGATGATGTGAGCTTTTCCATCGGGGAAGGGGAGACCTACGGCCTGGTGGGGGAGTCGGGATGCGGCAAATCTACTCTTGGCCGGACCTTAGTTCAGATTTATCCTGTGACAGAGGGGAAGATCTTCTATAAAGGAAGGGACATTGATACCTTGAAAAAGGCGGACAGGAAAGAATTTACCAGGGAAGTCCAGATGATTTTCCAGGACCCTTACGCTTCCCTGAATCCCCGCATGACCGTGGGGGAGATCATCAAGGAGCCCATGGTTATCCACAAGATCCTGGATTCCCCCCAGGAGAGGGAGGAGAGGGCGGCCCAGCTTTTAAAGCTGGTGGGCTTAAAGCCTGACCACATCCGCCGGTATCCCCATGAGTTTTCCGGCGGCCAGAGGCAGAGGATCTCCATTGCCAGGACCATGGCCCTGAATCCCAGATTCATTATCTGTGACGAGCCTATCTCGGCCCTGGATGTGTCCATCCAGGCCCAGATCATCAACCTGCTGAAGGAGATTCAGGATGAGATGGGGATCTCCTACCTGTTTGTGGCCCATGATCTGAGCATGGTCAATTATATCTCAGACCGGATCGGGGTTATGTACTTAGGCCACCTGGTTGAGGAGGGGAAGGCGGATGATGTTTATTCTAACCCCCTCCACCCCTACACCAAGGCGCTTTTGTCCGCTGTCCCCATCCCGGACCCGGATGTGGCGAGGCGGAGAAAGAGGATTCAGCTGGAGGGCGAGCTGCCCACGCCCCTGAACCCGCCGGCCGGATGCCCTTTTAAAGGCCGCTGCCCTGTGGCCACAGAGGAGTGCGGGAAGAGCCGGCCGGAGCTTAAGGATTATGACGGGCATAAGGCAGCGTGCTTTCATGTGTGACCCCGCGTGCTTTACGCGGCAATGTCATTTAGATAATAGTATTGAAGAGAGAAGCGTTTAGAGGTCAATCACCCGCGAATACGGATTGACCTCTTCTTTTTATGTACACGGGGCGGAGAGGAATATTATCATAAGTTTGTATCACAAATACGCGAATGGTGACAGTGAGCTGTTCGGATTTTGGAAGGGCTTGTGAAACTGGCGCGGAATCTGATATTGGCTTAAAAAGGTTATGGCGGAGGTTTAAACATAGAAAGCAATATGTTTTACCTGACTCCCTTTTCGGAATTGTGTATCCACTGAAAACGAGCCTATAAATATATATTGCAAGCAGCAGACACATATTTTATAATTAAATATATAAACTCGAATTTGCGGAAAATAAAAGGAGAGAAGGCTTATGAAACCTAAAATTATTCCTAAACAAGAAACGGTTCCCTCATTTGATCCGAATGCGGTCGCGGTAAAATATATTGATTATTATAATTCTAGAGTGGCATACACCGAAGATGAAATCACACCAGAGATCGTCTCTAAAATATTAAAGGAAGTTTATAAAAGTATTAATGTTTGTTTTTAGACCCTGACGGAGAAAGCGACTGGATGGAAGTGCTCTCAGATGGGGAATGGCTGTATTTGGGC
>CAJUSJ010000116.1 GCA_910588865.1 uncultured Lachnospiraceae bacterium | reverse complement strand
AAGAAGAAGAAAAAGAAAAAAAGGAAGAAGATATTTCGCGGACAAAAAAAGTCAGAAGAAAAGATTTTAAAATAAATGATAATGTCCTTATTGCGGATGTGCTGCTTGCTCAAAATAATTATCGAGATGTTGCTATTTTTATAACATATGAAGATGACAGGATTGATCAATTAGTTCCGGATGGGTTAAAGATCCAGGTAGATAATTTTGAATTCCTAACAATAACAAAATATGATAGCGATTTTATAATACATACATATTTAGAGGAAGGGATACATGAAATATGTATATATAATGAAGGGGAATTATTATGCAGTGAGGAAATAACAGTCAAAAAAGCGGGGAATGACTCTATGGAACAGGAGATTGCGTTGTTGATAGAGTTGTATGGAAAGAATTTGGAATTAGAAGTATTGGATGATAATTATATTAACTCTATCAATCATGTTTACATAGGAAATTATATGGACGGAAGTTTAAATATTCCCACCTATAAATATTCAGAAGATAAAGATCATATCGAGGGGATTCGATATTATATTCCTTTAGTAGAGAATGCCATTGATAAATTGGGGAAAAATGATCTCCTATATGACTTGGATAGCTATGGTATGGGTGCCTTTATATCTATACAAGCTGTTCAGATAGATTACTCTGATGGTGTATCTGAAGAGTTATTAAGGCAATGTATTTTAGAAAAAGGGATAAATCTTGATGAAGCATATGATGTGAAAAGTTTTTATTCTTTATCGAGCCCAGGGATACGATGTTTATTTGATGTTTCGGATGATATAAATGAGTCCGTAAATGATGTATTAGATCAAGCTGAAAAAGAGATTACAGATGATCTTAAAGATGAAATAGAATTATATATAGAATTGGGGTTGATAACAAGGGAAGACATAAGTGAATTTGAAAAAGGCATGACAGATAGCCAGATACGAAGTTCTATAGAGAATGAACTTAGACGTCAAGGGATGAATCTTGAAGATGGAAGAACAGAAGCGATTTTTCTAATGAAAGATGATTTTATCTATAGCATTATGGTAAGGATACCTTCTCTTTCTGATGAGATGCAAGATGCGGTATGCAATGAAATAATACAGTCTTTTGAAGAATATACGATGGGTGAGAGAGAATTATTTGAGAGCCTTATAAATACATATTATTGTCAAAATGACATGGGAAAGAAAATGGATATAAAAATTATGCCTGACGCAGTAAATATAGGCTGTTTATTTGATAATGGGCATATGGAGTGGGTTTACTTTCACTTATTAAAAGAGACAGAAGAAAATTACATTATAGGTGCGGATATTACACTGGAAGGTATTACACAACTTGCTGTTAATAAAAACGATTTTAGTGAACTAAAGACTATTGGGTCAAATGTAATAAATTCAGATGAAGATATATCTATTATAGATGTATATTCTTCATTTATTAATGAGATGGAAAAAACTATAGAATATGAAGATAATATGTTGGGAGAATGGATTTTTGAAGATAGCGATAAAAGATTTATTATGGAAGAAGAAGTTTTGGCTTTGACACAGCAGGAGATAAAGATTGCGATAAATGAAATTTATGCCAGAAGAGGTCGAAGTTTTGAAAGTCCAGAATTAAGAGAATATTTTGAAAGTAAAAGCTGGTATTCGGCTTCGGTATCAGCAAATGAATTTGATGATAATATTTTTAATCAGTTTGAAAAGAAAAATATAGAACTATTGTCAAAGTATAGGAAATATTAAATAGTTTATTAAGTGTTTTGTTGTGATTTTTACATATATATTATATCCTTGAAACTAGTCAATCTGTCACAGTTTAAGGAGGTAAACATTATGGCATTAGAGATCCGGATTATGTCTAATACTAAAAATGGGCCTTGATATGGGCTCAAGTAAGGGATGCCACCGGAGGCGAAACTCCGCTTGGCAGTCCAAGGTAAATTTAAGTATGTGGACAACCGGATACATGGTATAAACAGACCAGTATCAGGTTGCTCAGAAAATAATGTCTTTGTCTTGGCAGACACCTTGTCAGACAGAGGCATTATTTATGTGGTTTAGGAATTTTACTCCAGTATGGGGGTATATAGAAGGGAGATGGTGGAACGATGGGATTACCGTTCATAGTGATCCGTATTATCATTAACCTGTTCAAAGGGTAATGGAGATCTAGCGGCCTTATGGGGGGAGTGCCATGTTTGGTACTCCCTTTTTGGGAAAAGAGGTTTGGATACATGAAACAGGATTTACAGGAAGGCTTTATGGAAAGAGGAAGGAAGAGAGAAGAGAGACATGAGTGAGAAGGAACTGGTGGATATGATTTTGAGCGAACGGATCGACCAGCTGCTGGAGCAGGAGAGGGATGCGGGAAACAATCAAGGCACGGATCAGGAAGACCAGCTTCTGCGTGGGTTGGAAGAGAAAAAGCGGGCTCAGATAGAAGCATACATAGACCAGCTGATTGAGATATCCGCAAAGCACGAGAGACATATCTACCTGGGAGGATTTCGTGACGGTGTGCAGATGGTGCTGAGGATCTGCGGGATAGGGAGACAGAAACTTTTCGGGGAGGTATAAAGGATTGAAAAAACAGGAAAAGATGGATTTGAGAAACTGAGTTTCCCCAAATACAAAATTAGGAGGAAAGTGATATGGCAGCAGCAGTAGAGACAATGTTTTATACAAGGGAAAAGCCGTGGCATGGCCTCGGAACCATGGTGATGGAGGCACCTGATTCCACGAGCGCGCTGAAGCTGGCAGGATTTGACTGGTCTGTGTTCCAGAAGAAATTGATAACAGCAGACGGGATTCCGGTTCCGGGATATAAGGCAAACGTGAGAAACACGGATAACCGGGTTCTTGGGGTGGTCACTGACAGATACAAGATTGTCCAGAATCATGAGGCTTTTGCGTTTACGGATGCGTTGTTGGGAGAGGGGGTTCTGTATGAAACTGCTGGTTCCCTGCAGGATGGCCGGAAAACATGGATTCTGGCCAAACTGCCCCAGAAATATATTATCAGCGGTGACGAGATCACGCCGTACCTTGTCTTTATGAACAGCCATGACGGGAGCGGAGCGATCAAGGCGGCTATGACTCCTATCCGTGTTGTGTGCATGAACACCTTGAATCTGGCTCTGTCCACAGCAAAAAGAAGCTGGTCAACAAACCATGTGGGGGATATCAAGGGAAAATTGGAGGATGCGTGAGATACGCTCCTGTATGCGGACAGATATATGACAGAACTGGGAAAAACCATAGACAGTCTGAACAAGATTAAGCTGTCCGACAGGAAAGTCTATGAATACATAGATGAACTGTTCCCTCTGGTAGTTGACGCCTCCCCGCTGCAGAGGAAGAACATTCTCCGCCTGAAAGAAGATGTAAAGATGCGGTATTTTGACGCTCCGGACTTAAAAAGAGTGGGGAAGAACGGATACCGCTTTGTCAACGCCGTGTCGGACTTTGCCACCCATGCAAAACCTTTAAGAGAGCGGGCGAATTACAGGGAGAGTCTTTTCGCCAGGACGGTTGAGGGGAACGCCATGATCGACAGGGCCTTTGAAATGGTAAAGGCAGCGTGACGGGAAGCGGCAGGCTGAGATTTGTCAGGAGAAATCAGGAGGAATGATAAGATGTGTACCACAATATCTACATTGGGTATGAGCCGGGAGCAGTGGCTGAGAATAAGAAAGTCGGGAATCGGGGGATCAGATGCGGGAGCAGTCTGCGGATTAAACCCTTACAGCGGTCCCATGGATGTCTATCGTGACAAAACCACAGATGAAATTGATGATATGGACAATGAGGCTATGCGCCAGGGACGTGACCTGGAGGATTATGTGGCCAGACGGTTTATGGAAGAGACAGGGTTTAAGGTCCGCCGCTGTAATAAGATGTACCGCAGTGGGGAGTATCCCTTTATGCTGGCAGATGTGGACAGGATGGTGGTGGGAACAGATGCGGGGCTGGAATGTAAGACGGCCAGTGCCTATAACAAGGATAAATGGAAGGATGGCCGGATTCCGCCCCATTACCTGATCCAGTGCCTTCATTACATGGCGGTGACCGGGAAAAGAGAGTGGTATATCGCCGTGGTGATCCTTGGTGTCGGTTTTCAGTATCAGAAGATTACCTGGGATGACCGGATGATCGGGAAATTGATAGGGGTGGAGCAGGCGTTTTGGAATCAGAATGTCGTGCCGGGGGTCATGCCGGAGCCGGACGGCTCCAAAGCCTGTGACCAGGTATTGGCGCAGTATTATCGGAGTGCGGAGAAAAAGAGCAGCATTCCGCTGGTAGGCTTTGACGAAAAGCTGGAAAGGCGGGAGCGCTTGATGGAAATGATCGGAGAGATGGAGAAAGAGCAGAGGCAGATTGAGCAGGAGATCAAATGTTACATGAAGGATCATGAAGTGGCTTTTAATGACAGGTATAAGGTAAGCTGGTCTAATACGGACACGGTTAGGCTGGATACGAAGAGAATCAGAGAAGAGCGTCCTGAAGTTTATCAGGAATATGCTAAAGTCACAACATCGAGACGGTTTTCTGTCAAGGCGGCTTAGAAAAGTACCAGGTAAGAAAATCTAAAGAGAAGGAGGGAAGAATGATATGGAAGTTTCCGTAAGACTGTTGAGAGCGGACGAGATCGAGTGCCGTGTCTCCGTCATCAATGAGAAAGGACTGAGCCTGTTGCTCTTCAAGGATGCGAGGGTGGACCAGAAGATACTGGACGAGACCTTTACCCCCTTTGGCTGGAAGCGAAGCCACCAGGCCATAGACGGGAACCTGTACTGTACCGTGGAGATCTGGGACAGCGAAAAGAAGGAGTGGATCGGGAAGCAGGATGTAGGAACCATGAGTTATTCTGAGAAGGAGAAAGGCCAGGCGTCGGACAGCTTCAAGCGGGCCTGCTTTAACTGGGGGCTGGGAAGGGAGCTGTACACGGCTCCATTTATCTGGATCCCGGCGGGAATGGCAGATATCCAAAAGAAAGGACGGGAGGGGGACCAGAGGTATTATACCAGTGAGCGATTCTCTGTCCAGTCCATATCCTACAATGAAGAACGGGTCATTGATTCGATTGTGGTCGTAAACTCCAGGGGGCAGGCCGTATACTTCATGGATATGAGAAAGGGGATTTCCGCCAAAAAGAAAGCCGGGGATAAAAAATTACCGGACAATCATGGGGATTCCGGCTTTATCAGCACGAAACAGATGGCTGAATTTGAAAAGGAGCTGAAAAGGACGGGAGTCGCCCTGGACATGGTGCTTAAGAGATACCGGATCCAGTCCGTGGAACAGATGACCCAGGAGATCTATGGGAAGGCCATGAGATCGCTTAAGAACTCAAAGGATAAGAAAGCGGCCTGAGAAAGAAACAGAAAGAGACGCTGGTCGGAGGAGATCGGCGTCTCTATTTTATTGTCCTAATAAAATAGAGAAGAAAGGAAAAGAAAAATGGAATTTTGCGGATTTGTGGAGAGTTTGAGAACCGAGATCGAAAAGCGGTGCGGAGATGGGGCCGAGGCCAGGATTCAGAACGTTATGGGGAATAACGGCATGGTACATACCGCCATAAATATTGTGAAAAAGGGAAGCCGGATCTCTCCGATGATCAGCCTTGAGGCCTATTACGAAAACTGCGTGGATGGCCGCATGTCGCTGGAGGAGACGGCGAAAGAGATTTATGGAATCTTCACAACAGAGGAGGTTCCGGAATATGCGGAGGTCGTATTGGAGGATTTTGGAAAGCTTAAGGACAAGGTCATTTACAGTTTGGTGGACTATGGAAGGAACCAGGGAAGGCTTGAGGATATGCCCTATATCCGTTATTGCGACCTGGCCATTGTGTTCTCCCTGCTGGTGGGGGATTATGAGAACGGGAGGGCGACGGCGGCTATCCATAACGGGCATATGGAGATGTGGAAGGTGGATACCGATACCCTGTATGAGCTGGCAAAGGCCAATACGCCCCGGCTGTTTCCCGCCCAGCTTAAGAGCATGGCCCAGATGATGAGGGAGCTTGCCGGAGGGAATCCGGAGATTGACTGGGGGGAAGAATTCTGGGACAGCCTCCTGGACGAGATGGAGTTCAAGCCATTATATATCCTGACAAACTGTGACGGCTATAAAGGGGCCGCCGCTGTTCTCTACGAGGGGATTGTAAAGAATTTCGCTGAGCGGCTGGAAAGCGACCTGTTTATTCTGCCATCCAGTATCCATGAGGTACTGCTGGTGCCATGCTCAGGATCCGTTGACGCCGCGAATTTGGGGGAGATGGTAACGCACATCAATCAGACGGAGGTGCCAGAGGAACAGGTATTATCTGACAGCGTGTATCGGTACAGCAGAAAAACGGATCAGATCACCATGGTTTATGGGACTGGAGAATTGGAGTGAGCGAAAATCCTGTTCAGGAAAGGAGGCGGGGAAGCTGGGAAGGGATTACAAGACGGTCAGGAACAGTCGTGGGACATGGTTGGAGATCGGGCCGGAAAGCTACATTTCCGTGGGACAGGGAGGGAAGGAGGTCATGATGAGAGGGGGAGGTATGGTGATCGCCTTTCCCTCATGGGAGGATATAATTTCGGCTATAGATGTGAGTCGGTCTCCCTATTATAAAGGCGATGGAGCGGAGAAATAGTCACTGTTCACTCCGCTGATCAGTCATGTGCCAGCACCGTTATGGAGCAAAAGTATATGCCCCAATCGCCGTGGGCGATTCCAAATGGTTATATGCGGTTACATTCACATGCCCCATGTGAACAGTAACGAGAAATAAAGAAGAAGAGCAATTTTATGGAAAGGGTTCTTGAACAATGGAGCTCTTTCCGATATAATAAGTTTAAGGGAGCAAGATAAGGTATTGCGGAGAAAGGGAGAAAGATGTCGGATAAAAAGATTCAATGGCATCCGGGTTTTGCGGCGGCAATGGACCTGGAACTGTCAGCGAACCGTAGTAAAGGGTTTATAGATATAATAAAATCAGAAACAATTGTAGGAGTTTTATAAGGAAAGGAATCAGGGATGGGGTCAAAAGACACAGATATCGCGATTGCGTATCAAAATAAAGACATTGTTTCGAAATTGTTTGGGGATCAGATGAAAGGGAAATCATTGTCGCTACTTGGCCTGGGGACAGACCTGAGAGTGGTGGACACAAAACCGACCAATATCCCCATCGTTCAGGCGAGAGAACTGAGAATGGATAACCTGTTTGAATTGGAAGATGGGAGCGTGGCGATCTTAGACTATGAAAGTGATTACGAGAAGGCGAATTTTACCAAGTATGGCCGTTACATCTTGGATGTGATCGACCGATATCTGAGAGAGGGGAAAGAGCCGGATATCCATATGATGGTGCTGTACACAGCGGACATAGAGGAAGCGGAGACAGACCTGGAGCGGACAGCGTGCGGTATCCATGTGGAAGCGTCCTACCTGATGGGAGCGCCGTCAGAGGAGTGGCTGGAGCAGGTAAGGAAGGGAATTGATGAGAACGCTGT
Organism: uncultured Lachnospiraceae bacterium; assembly: GCA_910588865.1. Taxonomy (GTDB): domain Bacteria; phylum Bacillota; class Clostridia; order Lachnospirales; family Lachnospiraceae; genus UBA3402. The sequence goes on along the minus strand of CAJUSJ010000116.1, from coordinate 2,776 downwards.
CACAGACGAGATAGTTACGCGCCTGGTGATTCTTCCATTGACGTACAAGGGAAAAGAGGCGAAACAGGAGGCGATTAAGGAATGCGTGGATCTGGCGAGACGGATACCGGATAAGTCCCGGGAGAGTTTCGCTTTGGCGGGAATTTTGAGTTTTACGGATAAAGTGATCAGTGATGAGACGAGGCAGTATGTGAAGGAGGTAATCGGAATGACACAGGTTGGGAAGATGTTGATGGATGAGGGGAGACGGGAAGGCAGACAAGAAGGCAGAGTGGAAGGAAGACTGGAAGGAAGGCAGGAGACAGCAAGAAAGACGGCCAGAAATATGTTAAAAAGAGGTGACTCACCAGAGGCGATAGCGGAAGTGTTAGAGCTTCCGGTTGAGACAATTAAGGCGTGGGAGCAGGAAGCCTGCGCAGTGGTGAGATGAAAATGAGTTTGTGGGAGGCAATTTAGTAAGTGACTGTCAGAATCAATATTCTGTGAAACAGATAGCAGTTGTATCTGTTTGAGGTAGAACTGTTTGCGTAAATGGAGATCGGCATGAACAGGCTTCCTTTTTCCGGTATTTTTCGGGCGTATGCCAGTTCAAATCTGGTTGTCGCCTCTGAAAAGGATCACAGAAATGTGGTTCTTTTTTTCTTGGAAACACCGCTTAGAATCGGTGTTTGCGGTCTTTGGCGGCGTTGTGTCTAATACTTTATCGGATTAAATAAAAGCCGCCAGAGACTGACAGAAAACAATGAAAATCGTAAAATAGGTCACCTCGACCTGTTGGAGCAGCTGAAAGCTGCACCAGATAGAGTTAAGTCAAATCTGAATCCATAGAACAGGATTGATTTTTACCCTTCTACTCATATATGACTTTTTTTCGGGGTGATATTATAAATATATCGGCAAAACTGTGTAATGATAATTCTTTACAAAGTTTTGCCGATATGCTATAATAGAACCGCTAAGGAGGTGTTATTCATGGCACAGAGCGTAAACGTAAATTTCCGAATGGACGAAGGGCTGAAGAAGAACCTGGAGGACATCTGTCAGCGCATGGGCATGAACTTAACTACTATGCTGACTATTTGCTGCAAAAAGATAGAGCAGGAGCGGCGCATCCCGTTTGACATTACTGCCGAAGCCGACCCGTTTTATTCTGAAAGTAACGTCCGGGAGCTGAAGCGGCGCATAGACGCCATCAAAGCCGGAACCGCGAAGCTGGAAGAACATGAACTAATCGAGGTAGAATGACATGGGGAGGGCGGTACAATGGCATGGTGACGCCTGGGATGAATATTGCAAATGGATGCAGACCGACAAGGCTGTCATCAAGCGCATCAATGAACTTGTCAAAGACACCCGCCGCGACCCTTTCAGCGGCATAGGCAAACCTGAACCGCTGAAGCATGACCTGGCAGGTCTATGGAGCCGCCGCATCAACGATACAGACCGGCTAACATACTACATGGAGAATGACGTGCTTGTAATTGTCGGCTGCAAAGGACACTATGATTGAAGATACCCCTCTGTATCGCCTGTAACCGCGATACAGAGGGGTATTTGTTATCAAGTGACCATATGTTGTGCCGTGAAAGGGTTCTTGAACAATGGAGCTCTTTCCGATATAATAAGCTTAGGGGAGCAAGATAAAGTATTGCGGAGAAAGGGAGAACGATGTCGGATAAAAAGATTCAATGGCATCCGGGTTTTGCGGCGGCAATGGACCTGGAACTGTCAGCGAACCGTAAGGATTTGATGCAAGAAAAATGCTGGAATCCAAGAAGTTTTCTGTGGAAGAGACAAGAGCGTGCGTTCCCAGATTATCTATAGAGGAGATTGAGGCTATCGCAAAAGAATTGGGTCAGATTTAAAAGGAGGGCAATTTGGCGGAAAAATATATTGTGACAAAAATTATATCAAAGACACAGAAGTCTTTGCGGACGCGTTTGATTATTTGATCTTTTTGTTGAATAATCAATTGCTTTTATCACAATAAAAATAGATAGCTATTAACGATAACTGGCCATTGTGAATACTTAAGAATAAAGGGGAAATGAATGAAGCCCAAAAATACAGATGGGGACAGACTTAAAGGTGGTTGATGTCAGGCCGACGAATATCCCGATTGTCCAGGCAAGGGAACTGAGAATGGATAATCTGTTTGAACTGGAAGATGGAAGCGTAGCGATTTTGGACTATGAGAGCGAGTATAAAAAAACTAATTTTACCAAATATGGCCGTTATATCATGGAGGTGATTGACCGCTACCTGAAAGATGAAGAAGAGCCAGATATTCATATGATGGTATTGTATACGGCGGATATTGAGAGTGCAAAGACCACTCTCTCACGGACAGCCTGCAGTATACAGGTGGAGGCGGCCTATCTGGCGGGAGTTCCTTCTGAGGAATGGCTGGAACAGGTTCAGAGGAGTATTGATGAAAATAGGATTACAGATGAAGTGCTGATGCGTCTGATGATTCTTCCCCTAACATATAAAGGGGAGGAAATGAAACAGAAGGCGGTCAGGAAATGTGTGAACCTGGCAAGGCGGATAAAAGACAAGGAGCAGGAAAGCTTTGCTTTGGCGGGAATCTTAAGTTTTACAGACAAAGTGATCAACGAGGAGACAAGGGAATACATCAAGGAGGTGTTGGGAATGACTCAGGTTGGAAAGATGCTGATAGATGAAGGAATGCGGAAAGGAATGCAGAAAGGTGACATGGACAGGGCTAAAAGAACGGCTTTGAAGATGTTAAAAAGGGGAGATTCATTAAACGATG
>CAJUSJ010000115.1 GCA_910588865.1 uncultured Lachnospiraceae bacterium | reverse complement strand
TGAATGAGGCACCCAATCAGCATATAAACGGACTGATTGACTGCAACAAAGTCTGCTATGAAAATGAATGGCAAAAACAATATCTTTTTTAGGCGAAGGCAGTATAAGCTGGTATGTTTATGATTTAAAGACAAAGATGTATTATGAGTTGGATATTCCGTCAAGTGAAATCAGTGAAGAATTTCATGATTTTGAGAGGATGCTTGCTAAAATGTTGGAAGATGCTCTACAGTAAAGTGCTGTAAGTAGTGGAAAATATGCTGAGGCTTTTGAGGGAAGATGAAGCAATTCCAAACTGGCTGATTCCGTTTGCCGATGAAGATGGTGGAAACCTTTTCTGCTTCAGCGTAAGAGAGGAGGATTACGGCGCAATCTATTATTACGATCACGAGTTTGAATATGGCGAGGATCCGGAGGACCATGTGACCTATCTGGCAGAGTCGATTACAATATTTATCAATTCATTGGTGGAGGAAGAAAATGACGAGGACGGCGAAGCGTAAATGGACAGAGATGAACTTATCGAAAATCTGCGGACAACTCTTCTGTGGGAAACTGTGTGTGCCCATATTGAAAGCAGGAATGAAGCGGATGTTCTTTTTCGAAAGGCGGGCATGGAGAACGGTGTCGCTGCCGAATGCGCGGAGATTCAAGACAGCGAGGATTTTTTCGTAACGGACATTTGCGAAAGCGGCGGCAGACTTTTAAAGTAAACCTTCGCGCGCCCGGCAGCGGATGCGCCACCACACATGAAAGTCTGCGGGTGCCCTTGGCATACCTGAATTTAGATCCCCTGACGGCGATGGGACTTTCAAAGTAAACCACATGAATTAACAGCGAATAGTGACAAGCCCGGGGCTCATAAGATGTTGTAAGGCGGTTTTTTTATTTTACCCTCAAGTTTTCCCTTCTGCCGGGGTTCAGAAACAGGGGATAAAATACGGAAGCCCCTGCGGGAGGTGGTTCTTATGACAGAAGAACAGAAAAAAGTGATTATAAAATCCCGTAACAGCGGCTTGGGATACGGGACCATAGCAAAGGACATGGGGCTGACAAAGGAGGCGGTGACGGCGTTCTGTAGACGGAACGGCCTGACCGGGAACATGGCGGAGAAAGCGGGGGCAGAAACTGGCGGCCAATGCAAAGAATGCGGGGCGGCACTGGCGCAGGTGGAGGGTATGAAGACGAGGGTGTTCTGCTCTGCGGAATGCCGGAAGAAATGGTGGAAGGAACACCCGGAGACGCTGAACAAAAAAGCGGTCTACACCCATACTTGTGCCGGGTGCGGCAGGGAGTTCACGGCCTACGGCAATTCCAGAAGGAAATACTGCTCCCACGCCTGCTATATCAAAGACCGGTTTGGAGGAGGCGGGACAGATGACTGAGGAGCGGTTCCGGGCGGAAAAGCTGTATTATATCTCGCTTTCCATTGCTAAATCCATGCTGGAAAAGGGAGTCATCGACAGGGAGGTATTCACCATAATTGATACAAAACTGCTGGAAAAATACCGCCCGGTTTCGGGTACATTACTAGCTGGAAAGCCGTTGACTTAATGCGGTTTTAGAGTAGCGGTGATGAATGAGAAAGGAGGTGTGGGAAAATCAGCCACAGCCACCACACAGCCTACCTGCAGGCATCCTGGAGTGAACAGTAACGTTTTCTGGAACAGTATTAAAAACTGCTGTCTGTCAATATTGAAAAGCGGAAGTGGGAATGATATAATAAAAACAAATAGGAAGATCTACAGGGAGGTTCGGCTATGGAGAAAATATATGCCATGAATGAGATACAGGCGATCATCCGTCCGATTCTGCAGGGTTACGGCGTGAGCCGGGCGTATCTTTTCGGCTCTTATGCCCGTGGAGAGGCTACGGAGCAGAGCGATATCGACCTGCGGATTGACGGGGGCAGAATCCGGTCCATGTTCGGCCTAGGCGCTCTTTACCATGAACTGACGCGGGCTTTAAAGAAACCGGTGGATCTGGTGACGACAGAGGCCCTGTCCCATGACTCGAACGCGGCAAGGACGAAAAGGTTCCGTGTCCGCATGGAGGAGGATGAGAAGCTGATCTATGAAGAAGAACATTGACATCCTTGAGCATATCCAGACGTACTGTGAAGACATAGAGGCGGCACTGGAACGCTTTGGGAGGGAGAAGGATATTTTTGATACGGACAGGGATTACCGAAATTCGGTCTGCATGAGCCTTCTCCAGATCGGGGAGTTGACCGGGCATCTGACGGAGGATTTCCGTGAGGGGACAAAAGACTCCATTTACTGGCCGGCGATCAAGGGGATGAGGAACCTGTTCGCCCACAATTACGGTGCTGTGGATGTGGGGCTGGTATGGGAAACGGCAGTGTCGGACATTCCGATCCTCCATGAGTTCTGTAACCAGACAATACGGATGTTCCGTTTTCTGGAGCAGGGGGAAGAGCGGGACGGCGACATGGAGCGTTGACAGAAGCCGTGAGTTAAGGAGAAAAGCCGATTTTGGAAGCAACAATGGCGGAAATTGGACAGATGGAGAACCTGCGGGGATAGGAGCGGTAAAACAGAACAACGGAAAAATTTCAGGGAAGTATCGTGGGAGACCATGATACTTCCTTTTTTTCTCGGGAGCGGAGCGACCTGTACCCTTGTTAAACGGGGATGGAGGGCACTCATGGCAAAACGGGACGACCGCATGCTGGGAAGCCACTGGCTACAGTTTAGTGGGTGACTCCCTGGGAGGCAAAGTTAAAAAGTATGGGGCAAAATTAAAAGGTTTGAGGCAAAGTTACATTGTATCAAAGACGGCTTTTAGATAGATGAAGGAATCACTGGAACACAGACGAGAAGGCGGGCAGGCTTCAATGCCATGATTGAGGAGGCGTTTCAAGGTGGGATCGACTTGATTCTCACCAAGGAAGTCAGCCGTTTTGCCAGAAACACCATAGACACCTTATCCTACACCAGGAAATTAAAGGAGATGGGGGTAGGGGTGGTATTTACCATTGACAACATTGACACCAGGGACTCAGATGGTGAGCTGCGTCTCACCATCATGGCCAGCATTGCCCAGGAGGAAAGCCGGAAGACCTCTGAACGGGTCAAATGGGGTCAGAGGAGACGCATGGAACAGGGAGTGGTGTTTGGAAGAGACCTGATCGGATATAAGGTGAAGGGCGGAAAGCTATATATCAATGAAGAGGAGGCCAGGATCGTCAGGAGCATTTTCCACAAATATACCAATGAAGGAAAGGGGACCCATACCATAGCCAGGGAGCTTTTAGAGGAAGGTATGCGGCCGCCGAAAGCGGAGGTTTGGTCAAATGTGGTGATCCGGAGGGTTCTTGGCAATGAAAAATATGTGGGGGACTTATGCCAAAAGAAGACCATCACACCCGACTATCTAACTCACGCGAAAAAGTACAATCAGGGTGAGGAGGAGATGGTCTTCCTGCGTGATCACCACCAGCCCATCATTGAACGCTCCCTTTGGGAAAGGACTCAGAGGGAGTTGGAGCTCCGGAGGGGATCAAGGGAGGAGAAGGGACAGTACAGCAGGCGGTACTGGTGCAGTGGAAAGCTGTACTGCGGTGTGTGCGGAAATCGGTATGTAAGCCGTTATAAGAACCTGAAAAGCGGAACAAGATATCAGGCATGGCGCTGTTACAAGGCAGTAAACCACGGAGCGCCAAAGCGGGATAAAACCGGCAAGTGGGTGGGGTGTAAGAATCAGCAGATAAATAATCAGACCCTGCTGTTTTGTATGAAATTCTGCGTCAGCCATATTGACAGCGATCAGGCAGCGGTGAAAAAGGAAATCCTCCATGAAATCAGACAACTGGAAAAAATATCAGGGAGCAGGACCGGTACGAGAAAAATCCAAAGAGAAATGGAGGCGCTCAACAGCAAAAAAAGGAAGGCTATTGACCTGGCTCTGGAGGGGGTGATTTCCAGGGAGGAACTGAAAGAGCAGAATTCCTGGTATGAGGAGGAATTGAATATGCTGTCCAGAAAACTGGAACAGGCGCAAAAGGAGGATAAGATCCACACAGGACAGATTGACAACATGGAACAGTATGCCAAAGCTCTGGATGAGATTATGGGTTTTCAGGCACCTAACCAGACACTGTACGGGGAACTGCTGGAGAGAATCTGTATATATCCTGATCATAAACTGGATATATGGCTGAAATTTCTTCCCTTTGGGATCAGGCTGGAATTCAGGACATCAGGCAGAGGTGAAGGATTTTGCGTGGAGATATTGGAAATGACTGTTGAAGAGAGGGGGCATTTTGATACCGATACACCGATATCCGTAAGCACTGCCTTGCCGATATCATAGGGCATGGCATAGCGCTGGGAAAGGTAGCGCATGGAAGCGCCCATCTCGCCGTCGGGACCACCAGATCGCGGAAACCTATTATATATAATAGTGGAGTTCCATACGGCTTTCACTGCGGTGGTAGATGATCTTCTTGACGATACGTCGGAGCGCCGCCCCTTTAGCTTCAAAGTCAACCTCCGGATTGGAGATCAAGGCGTGCGCGGAACGTATATTTTCAATGAGCTGTGCTTTGCGGACAGATAAGGGAATGTCATCCTCCTGGCTGGCAAGGCGCTTAAGTTCCTGATTGAGATGCTCCCGCTCAGCCTGGAGGCGCAGCTTGTTGGCCCTGTACTCCTCCAGGGAATCCACGCCATTTTCGTAAGCGTCATGGATCCGGGATTCCTTGACAACGAGCCGGGACAGTGCGGCGTCGATGGCAGCCTGTTCCCCGGATACCTTCTCGTCAGATGGTTTGTTGTACTCAAACTCCACTTCCTCGGTTTCCAGGACACGTTCCAGAGATTCCAGGACAAATGTCTCAGCCTTGCGCACGGCAATGCTGCAGGAATCGGAATGGAATCCCTTTGCGTACTTCCAGCACTGGAAAGCGTCAGGCCGTTTCTTCTGGTTGTTAGACACATTGAGAGACAGGCTTGCTCCGCAGGTACCACAGACCAGGAGGCCGGAAAGCCAGTGGCGGCAAGACGATACCTCCCGCCGGTGTATGGGCCGGAATTCCCTTGTCAGGCGGTCTAAATTATCCTGGAAGAGATCCGTAACACTGGGCCGGGTTTCGTGGGTACCCTGGAATCGGATGCCGTTCCACTCCACCGTACCCACGTAAAACCGGTTGCGGAGGATGCGGTCAATGGTCCGCCGCTCAAAGGGATTTCCCCGTCTGGTGCGGTATCCCCGCCGGTTGCATTCTCTGGCGACAGAGGTCAGGTCATGGCCGTCGTGGTAATATCCAAAGATAAATTCTACTATGGCATACTCCGCCTCATCAATGATATAGGGCTTTCCGTCCCCCACAGCCTGGTAGCCGAGGCACGGCGAGGACTGATAACCGTTGCGGAGAGCCTTTTCAGACATGCCCCTGAGCACCTCTCCGGACAGATTGATGGAGTAATACTCATCAAACCATTCAATGATGGTCTCAATGAGCCTTCCAAACATTCCCTCCGCTATGGGCTCTGACACGCTTTTGATCTCAATGCCGCACTTTTTGCGAAGTATGCCTTTGTAGAAGATGCTCTCCTCCTGATTGCGGGCAAATCTGGAAAATTTCCACAGATAGAGCCGCTTGAAAGGGGCCGGTGACTGGGACTTGGCTACAGCGATCATCTTCTGGAATTCGGGACGATTATCCGCTTTTCTGCCAGAGATTCCCTTCTTCTCCATGAAGACGTATTCTTCCGGAATTATAAAACCGTCTGCTTTGGCCGCATCCCGGATGACACGGATCTGAGCGTCAGGGGACAGCTCGGCCTGATCATCGGTGCTGACCCGGACATAGGCGGCACCGATTTCCAGTGTATTTGACATCATAGACACATCTCCCCGCGAAAATTTATGTTTGAAAATTAATGGCAGTTTTTACATGGAGAATAACCAAGGGATTCCAAATAGGACGCGTCGCTTGCGTAACCCTTATTTTTATCTTTCATTTTTGATACAGAGGCACAACCAGGTCTGTGATATTTTTTTGTACTGGTATTCACAATAATGGTGTACCCGTCATAGGGGGAAGAGGAAATTCCGCTTCTTGCGGTCTGTGCTGGGGTTTCCCGCGTTTGAGATTCTTCTGATTGGGATACCTCTTGCTGCTGTGGCTGAACAGGGACGGAGGGAGCGGAAACGACCTGTGTCTGCACGATTCCGTTAACGATCCAGGCACCATTGGTGTCAACGCTATAACCGTCAGGGGTAGTGGTGTTTACCAGGATATATCCCTTATCATCAAAATAATAGCTCTCCGCGATACCATCATGATTGTCATCAATCCACTGCCAGCAGTTAACCGGATAAGTGCCGTCATCATTTTGGTACCAGTATCCAGTAAAGTCACTCTGCCAGGAACCGCCAAATACGGAAGCGGATAAGGAAAGCGATAAAACTCCTGCCAAGATAATTGATTTTAAACTTTTTTTCATAGTGGGTTCTCCTTTTCGTTTAACTGTATTCGATTATTACCTGAATTTTGTCTGTCCCTGACTCAATGGTATCATAAGTCCAAATCATGAAAATCAATCCAGAAATCATCATATATGTTGACCTTTATAGAGTCATGGAATGTATAAGTTTTAACCCCAAAATCTTTTTGCTCAAGATAGTATACCAGTATGTTATGATTACGAGGGTCCACGATCCAATATTCACGTACTCCGGCTTTAGCATACAGGTTCAGTTTGTAGATAAAATCGTGACCTGGATTGCCTGGGGAAACGATTTCGATAATCCAGTCAGGGGCTCCGGAGCAGCCACGGTCTGTCAATTTATGGGGGTCACAAATCACGCTGATGTCCGGCTCTACGATGGCCTGATCGTTACCCTCAAAGAGTTTGACGGCAAAGGGGGCCGGGTATACTTCGCATAGACCATGGTTCCCGCGGATGTGATTACGAATGGTCGCGGAAAGTTCCATTAAAATTTTTTGATGGATCCGGTTTGGGGCGGCTTGATAATAGATCTGGCCGTCAATTAACTCCGCTCGGACATCTTCCGGAAGACTCCAATAGTCCTCTGATGTGTAAATTTTTTTTTGCGGTAATGACATGTAATTGCCTCCCTTGATTTTTATGCTTAACTCTTTTTTGTCCTATCCGGCCAGGAGCCACAACTTATAAACCATAATGAATCATTAATTGCTGCTGGAAATCGCTATCATTAGTTGAACGGAACAAGTCATCATAACGCTTATCCCGCAGAAGCAACGCATTTAATGCAGATTGTTCTTCCTTGTGGAAGATGGCAGGATATACAAATAACATAACAAAACCTCCTTTTTTACTTTTGAAAGGCGGAGCTATTTCGATTTGAATGCTTATATTTCCAACTCTTTCATCAGATCTTCCTGGGAGATAGCGGGCTGATATTCAGGATCATTATTATGATAAGCCTCAAAAGCGTTAATTTCGTCTTCATCAGGGGCAACCTCCTCAGCGTTATTGAGGGTGAATATTGATTGAATTAAATACCATACTTTCTCAGCGTCTTTATCGCTCATTATAGTAACAGCGCCCAAAATGCGTTCTTTTACATTTGACATACAATTTACACTCCTTTATAAATTTGTCCACGATTTTCAATCTTTATAATATCAACTATAAGGCCATTGACATCAAATAAAACCCGAAAGTCTCCGACACGCAGCCGATATCCAGATATACCTTGGAGCTTTTTGATATCACCAGCTAATGGAAGTTTAGAAATAGCTTCAATAATGCGTTTTTGGGTAATTTTATCTTGTCTTTTTAAAAATTTTTCCGCCTTTTTTGAATAGACAATTTTAAACATATGATATTCTCCTAAGCCTGCTTTCTACCTGCGTCTGCGATATCCTCGCAAACTGATAACTCTCTGGTTTGTCTTGTCTTAAGTTCCAGCTCCTGCCGGTATTCAGCCCCTTTCCTGTCGGTCAGGGCCTCAAGCCGCTTTTATCCTAAGTGGAGTTGAGATTTGAGAGCATCTTGCAATACTTGAGAAAAGTTAACATTGTGTTCTAACGCAACGGCATTGAGCCATGCGGGTAATGTTACAGTACGGTTGACAGAGCGGTTAATGTGTGCCTGACGAATAGACGGCATATATACATCAACCAATACAACACGTTCGTTGGGCTGCGTGTCTACCTCTGTCAAAGGGGTGGGGGCAGGAATTTCTTCCGCATCTTCTTCCAGTCCGTAAAGGACGCAGCCGAGAAGTTCTCTTGCGGACAAGAGAGCGTCATCATCATTTATGCCGCTGGTGGCGCATTTCAGATCGGGAAAATCCACAGCGATTTCCTGACCGGGTTCGTAAGTAAAAACAGCAGGATAAAAATAACGTTCTATTTGTTTCATAAAAATGACCTCCTTAATCAGATTTTTTTATCCTATCCAGCCAAGAACTGCGGCTTATAAACCATAATGAATCATTAATTGCTGCTGGAAATCGCTATCATTAGTTGAACGGAGCAAGTCATCATAACGCTTATCCCGCAGAAGCAACGCATTTAATGCATTAACCCGTTGAGCCCCCTGTTGAATTCCCAGCTTGACCCCGCGTTCCTCCGCTTCGAGAAGGCCCTGGTTATAATTGCGGACAGCTTTTTCCCTGGCTTCGTATTCGAGCCTTTTTTGTTTATCCTGACTGCTTTCCTCTCTCATAGCCTCCAGTTCCTTTTTATAATCAAAGTCAGAGGGCAATATTCCAGCAAAAGATTGCAATATGCGATAACCTTCCATTCTTTCAGAGGATTGGCTATTTTCATTAGAGATATTACGCAGGTAGTCAACTACCTCTGCCATAACATATTCCCGCATATTCTCTATAATGTTTACAGCTTCCTGTTTTAATATGGACATGTCTTACCTCCATTAAGGATGATTTTAAGCCTGCTTTTTATTTGCGTCTGCGATATGTTCGTAAGCTGATAACTTTTCGGCCTGTCTTGCCTCCAACTCCAGCTCCTGCCGGTATTCGGCCACTTTCTTGTCGATCTGGGACTCAATAGTTCTATATACAAATAAGAATATCTTTTAGTTTTATTTTGATTTTGTCTGGTATTTATCTGCCATGGATTCTAATGACTTGTCAAAATCATTACTGATTGATTCTGCTTGAGATTCAAAATCACCAACGGGGTCAGAAGAAAAAGTTTCTGATTTAGCAGATATTAAAGTATCTGTATTATAATCGTATAAATCGACTTTGTTTTCTAAACCTTTTGGAGCCCAGTAAACATGTTGATTATCGCTATTTTTAACGAAAGAAACACTCCAAGAATCGGTAATATCTATATATAAACACTCGAATATAAGATTGTATTTATCTGTTTCCGCATAAACATCTATGCTTATTGTTCCAGAAAGATTTTCGTAGTTTTTGAATTCCAGTGGAGGAACAGTATTCAACCCAATAGAGATGAATACATCAGCGAGAGCATGTGTTAATCCCTCTGTATTTGGTAATTCTATAGGAATATCGGATTCTGTAATATTTTCAGAAGATTCAATAGTACTTTCAACAGCCGTAGATTCATTTCTTGTATCTTCAACTGTCTCAACTATGGCCGTTGTGGTTGTTTCAGATTCTGTAGTAGTGGAACTGGTATTTGAATTTGAGCAACCATTGAATAATAAAACAATAATACTTAAACTAATAAAGTGAATTTTTTTCATAAAGTAATCCTCATTTCGTAGTTATTTTTAATCATCGCAAAGTAAAGTTTCTTTTTAAGCCTGCTTTTTATCTGTGTCTGCGATATTCTCGTAGGCTGATGATTTTTCGGCCAGTCTTGCCTCAATTTCCAACTCCCGCCGATATTCGGCTACTTTCTTGTCGATCTGGGATTCAACAGTATCCGGCAAATCCTTTGAGATAATAGTTAGGCGAAGATTTTTAAAATAGTCCTGGATCACCAACTGGGACTCTGGATCCAGATCATGGTAGGTCTTCATCATATCTATGATCATATCATAGAAAGGATTTTTTTCGTCCCGGTTATTATAATCAATGACTTTCCTGACCAGAGACTCCACCTCCTCAGTGGGGGACAGATCCTTGGTAGGGGAGCCTTCCCCGGTGCGGAGCCAATGCTCGTTGATGTTGAATTCGGAGCAAATCAAGGCAATAGTCTGTTCTGATGGGTTATTGATCCCAGATTCAAGGCGACTTATAGAGGCTTTAGTAATTTTTAAGTATTTTCCAAAATCATCTTGACTGAGACAATTCATTTTTCTTATCATTTTTATTCTTTCATTCAAATCCATATTCACCTCCTTAAATATAGAATATCATAAAAGATTACTTAAGTCAACAAAAAGAGGTTGACAAAAGTACTTTAAGTAACTATAATGTAAGTGTAAGTAACAAAAGGAGGTGACCCATACATGAGTGACCAAGAAAAAAGAGTAATCCAGGAAATATCCGAAACAGCTAA
>CAJUSJ010000114.1:10618-10735 GCA_910588865.1 uncultured Lachnospiraceae bacterium | reverse complement strand
CGAATCTCCTGCTGAATACCAGCCTTCGCGCAGTTTCTTTTGAATCTGCGTAAAGCGCTGTCCAACGATTCATTATCTTTAACAATAACGTTTGACATAGCTCACACCTAACCTCCC
>CAJUSJ010000114.1:0-10608 GCA_910588865.1 uncultured Lachnospiraceae bacterium | reverse complement strand
TGCATAATACAACTGTTTGGGTATTTTATAGCACTGCTATGATTATAGCATAAAATCCCCATTCGTCAACAGCTTTTTTTAAGGATTTACAATTTTTTGGCAATTCCTGATTTTCTTAAGCGCGGATCTGCTCTTTTACCACTTCCGGCACTTTCGCGAGAGCGGCCTCAATGCCCGCGGGGTTCTTGCCTCCCGCCTGGGCCATGCCTGGGCGTCCGCCTCCGCCTCCGCCTACCAGACCCGCTATGGCCTTGATCAGGTTTCCCGCGTGGGCTCCTCTCTTCTGGGCTCCGTCAGTGGCCATGGCCATGAGGCTCACCTGGCCGTCCAGGGCTGACGCGATGACCACAACGCCCTCTCCCAGCTTCTCCTTCAGCTGGTCGCCTAAGTTTCTAAGGCCGTTCATGTCCACGTCAGCCACCCTGGCCGCCAGAACCTTCACGCCTTCCACTTCCACCACCTGGTCCATCACATCACCCATGGCGTTGTTGGCCAGCTTGCTCTTCAGCTTTTCATTCTCAGAGCTTAAGGCCTTGATCTCAGCCAGGAGGCCCTCGATCCTGTGGGTCAGCTCCCCGGGAGTGGTCTTGGCTGCCTTCACTGCCTGGTGAAGCTGCTTCTCCACATCCTCATAGTATGCCATCAGCCCCGATCCTGTCAGGGCCTCGATCCTCCGCACCCCGGCGGCAATGCCGGTCTCTGAAAGGATCTTGAAGGCCGTGATGGTTCCCGTATTGTTCACATGGGTTCCGCCGCACAGCTCCACGGAAAAGCCGCCCATGCGCACTACCCGCACCTTGTCCCCGTACTTTTCGCCGAAAAGGGCCATGGCACCGGATTTCTTGGCCTCCTCTAAGGACATCTCCTCTGTCACCACCGCCAGGTCTTCCCGGATCTTTTCGTTGACTAAGTCCTCCACCTTCTTAAGCTCCTCAGGGGTCATGGCGGAGAAATGGGTAAAGTCAAAGCGCAGCCTTGCCCCGTCCACATAGGAACCAGCCTGCTCCACATGGTCTCCCAGCACAGTCCTCAGGGCTTTCTGAAGAAGATGGGTGGCGCTGTGATTCCTGCCCGTGGACAGACGGTTTTTCTCACAAACCCGGAGAGTCACCTTGTCCCCGGTCTTAAGCATGCCCTCTGTTATGATCCCCACATGGCCGATCTTGCCGCCCATGAGATGGATGGTGTCCTCCACCTTGAATCTGCCGTTGTCACAGACAATCTCACCAATGTCCGCCTGCTGTCCGCCCATGGTCCCGTAGAAGGGAGTCTCTTCCACGATCACAGTGCCTCTCTGGCCGTCTGTTAAGGCCTCCACCAGCTCCTCCTCTGTGGTCAGTACCGAGACCACGGAGTCGTGGACAAGCCTGTCATACCCTACAAAAGCAGAGGTGACGCTGGCTGGGATGGACTGGTACACCGTCACATCGGCACCCATGTAGTTGGTGGTCTTGCGGGCAGCCTGGGCCTTCTCCCTCTGCTTCTTCATGGCAGCCTTAAAGCCCTCTTCATCCACCTTAAAATCCTTCTCTCCCAGGATCTCAACCGTCAGATCCAGGGGGAATCCATAAGTATCGTACAGCTTAAAGGCATCGTCGCCGGAGAGTACAGACTGGCCTCTGGCTGTCATGGCCTGTTCCATGTCACTTAAGATGGCCAGACCCTGGTTAATGGTCTTGTCAAACTTGTCCTCCTCCTCGCTGAGGACCTTTAAGATCATGGCCTTCTTCTCCTCCAGCTCCGGATATCCGTCTTTGGACAAGGCGATGACCGTCTCGCTTAATCCTGCCATGAACTTTCCTTCTATGCCCAGAATCCTTCCATGGCGGGCCGCCCGGCGCAGAAGCCGCCGCAGCACATATCCCCTGCCCTCATTGGAAGGCATGATCCCGTCGGAGATCATAAAGGTGCAGGACTTTATGTGGTCAGCGATGATCCGCAGGGAAACATCCTTTTTCTCGTCTGACTGGTACTGGGTCTTCGCCAGGGCGCAGACCTTATCTAAGAGAGCCTTGTTGGTGTCCACGGTAAACAGGGAGTCCACATCCTGAACCACCACGGCCAGACGCTCTAAGCCCATGCCGGTGTCAATGTTCTTCTGCTTTAATTCCGTGTAATTGCCATGGCCGTCATTCTCAAACTGGGTGAACACATTGTTCCAGACCTCGATATACCGGTCGCACTCACAGCCCACGGTACAGCCCGGCTTCCCGCAGCCGTACTTCTCCCCCCTGTCATAGTAGATCTCCGAACAGGGGCCGCAGGGACCTGCCCCGTGCTCCCAGAAGTTGTCCTCCTTGCCGAAGCGGAAAATCCTCTCCTTCGGGATCCCCATCTCCTTGTTCCAGATATCGTATGCCTCATCGTCTTCTAAGTACACAGAGGGGTACAGCCGGTGGGGATCCAGCCCCACAACCTCTGTGAGGAATTCCCATGACCAGTGGATGGCTTCTGTCTTAAAATAGTCTCCAAAAGAAAAATTGCCCAGCATCTCAAAAAAGGTGCCGTGACGGGCCGTCTTTCCGATGTTCTCAATATCTCCTGTGCGGATACACTTCTGGCATGTGGTGACCCTCTTTCTGGGGGGGATCTCCTGTCCTGTAAAATATGGCTTCAAAGGCGCCATGCCGGAATTGATCAGCAGGAGGCTGTTGTCATTGTGGGGAACCAAAGAAAAACTTTTCATGGCCAGATGGCCTTTGCTTTCGAAAAATTCCAAAAACATCTTTCTCAGTTCGTTAACGCCGTACTTCTTCACATCTGTTCCTCCGAGTTTATTTAGCACTATTGGTTTTGGCCGCTTTATATGAGGCCAACTTCTTTCCAGACACAATACCTGCCCACGCGATCACGGCAAAAGCCGCCACTTCGATCAGATTACTAATAACGCTTCCCAAGATAGCTCCCATAATGATTCCTCCTTTATCAACATTCTGTTTTTATAGCTTTTTATCTTTATTATCCTATCACAACGACCGCCATTTATCAAGACCCATAACAAAGATAATGTTATGTACTCCTTTCGGGGACTTGCGAACATGAACTCCAATGGCATTGGAGATTGCCTGCATGGTGGCGCTTGCCGCCGCCGCGCCCGCGATCTCGCCTACACCTGTGGCTTTAAACTGGAAGGTGTCAAACTGTGACTCCATAACGCAGGTATCATAATCTGGGAATCGTTCCCCGGCTTCCGCATAATCCGAAACCTGTGGGATTGATCTTTGTCTCAGGAGGTGTCATTTCCACACGGTCAAAGGGAACTTTCATGATCTCGGCTACCATCTTTGCCAGATTGGTTCTCTGCCCCATGCCGGACTCTGTAACATTGGTCCGCCAAAAAGGGCCTTTAAACTCCCATGTTGCCTGGGATTTTATTGAAAATATAATGACACTCCTCTCATTATTAAGGTAATCGGGGAAATAATCAGGAGTTTCTGCTTTACGACCAAAAACAGCAGATGACGGAGGAGATTCGGTCTTTGCTGGAGATTTGATCTGGCGGGGTCACATATTTGGAAAATAGGCTTCCCAAATATTCTTTGACGCGAATAAAAGCCGCTCTGTGGTTTTCATCACTTTGCCTCCTCCCCAAATTCACCAGACAGGTTAAAATTGTGCCGCATGGGCCCCCGGCCTTTGCCCAGGTCCAGCATGGCCCCCAGAGCGCCGGTAAGATAAGCCTTTGCCCGCCGGATAGATTCAGGCAGGTCAAAGCCCTTGGCTAAATTGGAGGCAATGGCGCTGGACAGAGTACATCCGGTGCCATGGGTGTTAGGGTTATGGACGCGGGTTCCATAAAACCACTGCCCCTCCCCGCCAGCGTAGAGAAAATCATTGGCATCGTTCACATTATGTCCACCCTTGAGCAAAACAGCGCAGTTATAAGCGTCGTTGATACGCTTTGCCGCGGCCTCAATATCCTCTTTCCCGTGAATCGCTATTCCGGAGAGAATTTCCGCCTCCGGTATATTGGGAGTGACCACAGCCGCCAGGGGAAGCAGGCGGGCTTTCAGAGTGTCTACCGCTTCCTCACAGATCAGCCGGTCGCCGCTGGTGGCCACCATCACCGGGTCCACCACGATATTTTTCGCCTGGTAGAAACGCAGACGCTCCGCGATAACCTCAATCAGCCCCCTGGAAGATACCATGCCGATCTTTACCGCGTCAGGCGGAATATCCTCAAATACCACATCGATCTGCTGTCCGAGAAATTCAGGTGTCATTTCAACAATCTCCCTCACACCAGTGGTATTTTGAGCCACCAGCGCCGTGATGGCGCTCATGGCGAAAACACCGTTCATGGTCATGGTTTTCAGATCAGCTTGAATTCCGGCGCCTCCGCTGGGGTCTGTCCCAGCGATTGATAATGCTGTTTTCATTGTCATATCTCCTTCGCGTTATTTTTATTGAGCGGCAGAGAGTGGTGCCCCCGGTCGGCCGCTTGAAGCCTCCGGCCTTTTAAACCGAAAGATACTTCCTAAGCTTATCTAACCGTGTTAAATCTTCCAGGTATATATCTGCCAGCCTGCGGATTTCATCCTGTGCCTTTTCGTGGCTGTCATAGACCCCCGCCACCAAAAAACCGGCCTTTTTCGCTGTCCGGACGGCATGGAGCGCGTCATCAAACACGACGGTTTCTGATTTTGCTGTTCCCAAAAAGCGCAGCGCTGTCTCAAAAATATGTGGTTCGTCCTTTCCGTGTCCCACCTCATCGCAGGTGAATATCTCACCAAAGAAAGACCAGACTCCGGTCCGTAGCAGGGCAGCCTCCACCAGATGCCGGTCCGTAGCGGTGGCGACGCACAATTTCGCGCCACTCTCCCAAAGCCGGGTCAGCAAGCCTTTCGCTCCTGGTTTCAGCAAAGCCTCAAAACGGTAAAAATGTTCCAGCATGGCGTTGACTCCAGCCATGATCTCGTCAACGCTCAGGGTCACGCCATACTTGGTCTGATAGTAGAGGGCCGCCTGGCTCAGGCTCATATTCTTAAACACTTCCTTTAAGTTCTCTTTTGGCTCATAGCCAATAGAACGCAGATAGTCTTCGCCAATAGTATCCCAGACGCGCATGGAATCCAGAAGCGTGCCATCCACATCAAAAACAGCACCGCGGATTCTCATAGGCTCACCATCTCCTCCGACAGCGCCCGCAGGTCACGGCACGCCCCCTCAACATCCTCAGCGGAAAAAATAGCGGATACCAAGGCCACACCGTCCACACCGCTGCCGGCCAGCCTTAGAAGGTTATCCCGGTTAATACCTCCGATAGCCACAACAGGGACATCTACCGCGTCACAGATTGCCCGCAAAATCTCCCTAGACATCGGGTCCGCGTCGGGTTTGGTGCTGGTGGGAAACACCGCGCCAAGACCCAGATAGTCCGCTCCGTCCCGGACAGCCTGACGGGCCTCTTCCACCGTGTGGACAGAGACACCCAGGATCATCTCATCTCCTATCCGGCGGCGGACTTCTCCTGCCGCCAGATCCTCCTGCCCCACATGAACTCCATCGGCTTTGCAGGCGATGGCAATATCTACGTTATCATTTACAATGAACGGGACTTTATACTGGCGGCACAAGCCCCGAAGCTCTCTGGCTTCCTGGAGAAACAAGGCTTCATCCAGGTCCTTTTCCCTCAGCTGCACACAGGTCACGCCGCCCCTCAGCGCCGCTTCCACCTGCTGGTACAGAGTCTGTTTTCCTGTCCATGCCCGGTCCGTGACAGCATAGAGCAGCATATGCTTTTTATCGCTCTTCATAGTTGGCTCCCTCCTCCAGTTTTGCCGGGGTCAGACGGTACATAGCGTCAATGATGTAGTTTCGATAGGAGGCATTGCCATCCAGATCCGTCAACCGTCTGTGGGCAATCTCCCCGCACAGTCCCATGGCGCACACGGCAGCGGCAGCGGCCTCCAGGGGATGATCCGGGTTGGCGGTGACAAAAGCCGCCGTGAGAGCGGAAAGCTGACAGCCGGTTCCCGTGATGGAGGCCATCATCGAATGTCCGTTGCGGATGCAAAAGGCCCTCTCTCCATCGGTTACAATATCAATGGCTCCGGTTATGGCGATGACGGTCCCTAACCGCCGGGCCAGTTCTCTCGCGAACAACACCGCTTCATCCAGATTATCCTCTGTCACCTGGTCCGCCACATCGGCATCCACGCCTTTGGTGGTGCCGCTGCCCTGGGCCAGGGTCTTAATCTCTGAGATATTGCCTCGGATAACAGCAAACTTCACCTGTTCCAACAGTCCGAGGGCCGTGTCCGTCCGCAGCTTGGAAGCTCCCGCTCCCACCGGGTCCAGCACTACCGGGTGACCCAGCTGATTAGCCCGTTTCCCGGCAGCGAACATGGTTGGGATAGAGCGTTGATTCAAGGTACCGATGTTGATGTTCAGACCACCGCAGATGGATGTGATCTCCACAGCATCCTCCGGGTCATCTGCCATAATCGGTGATCCTCCGCAGGCCAGCAGCATGTTGGCACAGTCGTTGACCGTGACATAGTTGGTAATATTGTGGACCAAGGGGGACTTCTGACGAACATTCTCAAAAATCTGTTCAAACATAATAGGTTACTCCTTTCTGTTGAGAAAAAACGGCCTCCGTGCCGCCGACAGGCGGCAATACTCCTTTCGGGGGCCCGCCCCCGTGTACATAAAAACAAGGAGGCATCCGGATATGATGCCCCCTAAAAAGTACAGGTTTCCGTTACTTCCTCCGGCGGCATTATCCGCATCAGGTTCAAGGGTCGAAGGTCTACCTTCCTCTCAGCCTGTCACACAAGCTCCCCTGTTTATTTTGTCCCAATCATTATAGCATTGTGTTTTCTATTTTTCAAGTCCGCGTTTTAACTGGCCTATGCTTTTTCGCCGTTCCTGCTGCTGTTCAGGCAACACGCTTTGCCAACCGCTTCCGATCCCGTCATCTAATCTTAATATATAAATCTTTATCCGTCGAAACATGAAAAGCTACGGTTCCCTCTATTCCACTGTTTACACTATCCGCCATTTCATCGGAATCATCTTGCGAAAAAGAATAAATCTCCACTCCATCTGGCAGTCTGCTGATAAAAGAGATATACTCTCCGTCTTCAAATACCTTTTGGATATCCTCGCTCCTGAAAAGGTATCCGTTATTCGATATCTTGGCAGCTGTTATCCGCTGCTCTCCTGGCTGGTAAGTGTTCTCTGACTCCTTAACCAAATCGTACAGACCCAGATACCCCGATAAATCATCATTTAAAACCGGATTCGATTCTTCTGTGTCCATGGACAGATCCAGCCTTGATCTTTCGTATATATTTTCGCGGAGCTCTTTATCCGGCACCAGTTCTTCTTTTACAAACGGGGGAATTTCAAACTCCGTAAAGCGATCCACCGAAATGCTTCCCTGTCCTTCCGAAAAGACCCGCGCCCTCTCTCCTCCGGAGACAATCTCCGTCACGACCCGATTGCCCGCGGTATCCACGATACTACATTCAACCTCCCCTTCCAGAATATACACCTTTGCCTCTTGTCCTGCTGTCTCCTCTACCCATCCACAGGTGCCGCGGATACCAACCACCATAGTGGAGGCGCGGATATCCATGGCCTCATCGTCCTCCAGCGGCTCGGTGACGTTGAAGAACAGACTGCCGGATATCGCGTTGATCTCCAGCTTTTTGCCATCCTTGAGAATTTCCACCTGGGTATCGGAATCCATCTTGGTCAATTTCGCGCTGTCCAGATCAATCCAGGCGTAGCTCTTCGCCTGGGTTCCTACCTGATAGCCGCTGTACAGACCCAGATTATCCATCAGGGTAATGTTCTTGTCCTGGCCGTCTGACACCTCCACACTCCCCTCGGTCTTTCTCAGATGCATGGTGGCGGCAGTTGTCCCGCCTCCGCAGGAAGTTGACAACAAAGCCGCGGCCAGCAGGAAAGCGGACAACCGCGCCAAAGCAGTTTTATGTTTTATGATTATAGCCATACCTTTCCGCCGCGTTTCGAAGCGCCAAAGGAAATGAAACACCTGTGCCCTAACGCGGCTACGCATAGTTTGTTAAAATACACTTGAACGCCAATCTCTGAAAAACAACCTGTTCCCCCGTAATGGAGCAGGGACCTTTCCTCTACTGGCCGGAATGGGCAGCTTTTGAGGGGCATAGAGCAGACCGTCGGTTTTCAGGATACTCCTTGTCTTTCCAATACCACCATTTTAATTTTTCCGGTTCATGGCAATCATGGTCCGCGAAATACACCGCGCGGCGAAACACACACAGGACACAGCGATCGTCCTGAAATCCTTTTTTCAGGCAGTCCAGCTGATACAATTCCTCTGGGTCTCTGCCTCTGAGATCAGCTATACATTGAATCCCGATATCCTGAAGATGGCGCTCCATGTCAGGACCTATGCCAGGTATGTTCTTTAAATCGCTGTTTTTCATCGTATCTCCCTCTCCTCCCCCACAATCTCCGCCTCTGTATTCTGTTCCACAAATCTGACGATCTCGTCCATGATACTGTCCGCCTGAGCGCTGTGAGCAGCGATGGAAGCCGCGGCGATGACGATGGACTGGTGAATATCCTGCTCCTCCGTCTCCGCCGCTGACACCTGGAACTTGTTCCTGACTTTCGCCAAAATACTTTTTACCACCATACGCTTCTCCTTGAGGGAATGAACCCAGGGAGCATACAGACGTATGGTGACCACTGCCACTTTTACCATTGACTCAGGCCTCCTTTCAAACGCTTCAAAAGTTTCACTCTTTGTTTCCTTTTAACGAAAGTATAGCATATATAACCCATAATTTAACTCAACCGCGGCTAAAATTCCTTCATCACAAAAGATTTGTTGTCAATTGCTCTCATGGTCGCTAAAATGCCATCCAGATGGTCATATTCATGTTGGATCAATTCAGCCATATCATCATCCATACGCCTCGTCTGTTCCTGCCAGTTTTCATCCCGGTAACGCAGGATACAATGGCGGTAACGCCTCACCCGCACCAACAGATTGGGAAAAGACATACAGTCATCCATCAGTTCCATCATGTCATCCCCAAGAAACTCCAGAGAAGGATTGATAATCACATATGGCCGGTCAGTCAAAATACAGATCAGCCGTTTCCCCACCCCGATCTGAGGAGCCGCTATCGCGCGGCCAAAGCCATAATCCCGGCGGATTCCCTTAATACAGTCAAACATGTCTGTAAATACCGGTTTCAGTGAATCTAATTCTTCTTTCTTCACTTTTTCCGCGATCTCGTACAGCCTTGGATCCCCAAGAAGTAATATCTTCCTCTCCATTTCTTTGCTCCTTTGAAAATTATAAAAATCAGCCTGGTCGTCCAGATTGTCTTCCGCGTCAACCCTCTTATTTTAATACAGTGAGCACTGGAAAATCAATATATGTTCACAAATTCTTCTGCCTTGCAATCCACCTGTTTTAATGGTAAAATCAACGTGTAGATAAACACTGCCCAGACACATGGACAAAAGCCTTATGGCATGGAGGTGATCGCGTGGCGGCCAAAAACAACGCGGCCAGAAAAAAGAAGGCAGGCGGCCACACTTCCATCGTTCAATACCGGGACGTGGTGAAGAGTGCCGCGGGCAGCAGGCTTCTCGCCATGCTGGGTATCGAAAACCAGTCAAGTTTTGACCCCAGCATGCCTTATCGCGTAACCGAGCTGGATTTTGTAAATTACGCCCGGCAGGTGCAGATAATCCGGGAAAAACACAGAAAAGAGTGGACCGATGAAGACGGGCATATCCATAAACCGGCAGACGTCAGTGACGAGGAATACATGGCCATGTTCCTGAAAACAGACAGGCTGTTAAAATGCGTGACCCTGGTTGTGTATTGGGACGATGAGCCGTGGGACGGACCTACAAAGCTGTCAGACCTGTTCGCGGGCGGAATGGACGGAGACCATACCATACAGATGAAATTAAACCTGCTGGATGTGTGCAGGATGACAGATGATGAGATCTTAAGCTATACCAGCGAACTGAGAACGGTCTTTGGTTTCAAAAAATACGCCAAAGATAAGGAGAAGCTGAGAGCATTTATTGATAATAACAAGGAGTATTTCAGCAGCGTCTCCGATACCGCGCCGAACGCGCTGGATGAACTGACCCACTCACCGGAGCTTCAGAAGATCCGGGTACCCAGATATCAGACGGAAGGAGGTTTTAACGTGTGCTTGGGAATTAAGGAAATGATTCAGGACAGCAAGATGGAAGGTAAAAAAGAAATGGCTCTTTCTCTTGCCCAGATGGGCCTGTCCCCGGAGAAAATCGCGAAGGCCGCGAAAGTCAGCGTCAGCTTGGTTCAGGGGTGGATTGCCGGAAGCGTGGGTCCGGCAAAATAAGAATCTTTAGCCTGGTTATTTCAAAGTCGGATAAAGGATAAGAAAACGGGGCGGGGGCGGAGGCGCTTAGGGGGCATATTCCTCTCCGCCCCGTATACATGGAAGCGTTGGCCCAGTGGTGAAAATCACAAAATATCTATTTTTCTATAATCAATTCTTTGCACTTCCATTCTTCACCCAGAATACAATATTTTTCTGTTACATCAAGAACTACATCGCTAAAACCGACTGCTTTATAACAATAATAAGCCGGAAG
>CAJUSJ010000113.1 GCA_910588865.1 uncultured Lachnospiraceae bacterium | reverse complement strand
GAACTGGCAGATGTCACGAATCCTCTCCACAGATGTCTCCAGCTCGTCGGCAATGACCTCAGGGGATTTTCCTTTTTTCAGCTTCTTGCTGGCCAGTTGGATCAGCATTTGATCAGCTCCCTCGGCGCGGCCCTGTACTAATCCTTGTTCCAATCCTTGCTCTAATCCTTGTTCCAGGCCATCCTCCCTGGCCTCCTGTTCCCACACTTCCCGGGCGTCTTCCAGATTAAACTCTGTAAACAGCATATTCCTCACCTCCGAACCATGCTCCTGGATAAATTCTGTCAGGATCCCCCGCTTTACACTGGCTTCCATTGCCTTCGCTATGGCCTCATCCCGGCCCTCTCCCCTCTCCAGATACTCCCTGACCTTCCAGGTGAACCAGGAATACTCATACAGAGGACGGCATCTCTCCAGCAGGGGATGACCCTCCGGCAGGTTGATATTGATCATTTTTACTTCTAATTGTAGCATGGGATGATCGTTTTTTTCAAGATAGGAATCGGAAAGATATAAGGTTTGTTCCAAAGGCTGGGGAGATTTTCCGTTATAGAATAAATAAAATTCCGGGGTTGGGATCGAAATCCTTTTTGACTTATAGATCGCCCTGGGCTCGATGAGCTTTTCCATGGTCCTTCCATAATAAATGGCGGACCGCAAGGGCATATTTTGATTCACGGTTGATTGGTGTTCTCCGATGACAAGGACTTTTTTCTTTACGGTGAAGGCCAGGTCATTCTTCCTGGCCAGGTATAAAACTCCCTCCAGGGTCTCAAACACAATGTCCTCCGGCGCGACGGATTCCCACTGAGACTTTTGTGAGGCCGCGGCCGGCTGGCGCTGATGGCCCCCCGCGCTCTCATTCTTCTGGTTTCCCAGCCAGACTATGCCCTCATACAGCCGCGCCGCCTTAGTCGGCTCTCCAAAGTAGGTCGTAAAAATAGTGGACTGATACTCCCGGTTGGTTTTAAGGTCCAAAGCTTTCAAGTTGTTGCATGCCATAGGCCATACCCCTCCTTCAATCTGTTATTCTGAACTCTTCATGGAACATCCGCTGAGACAGCAATGACCATCTGAACGATCTAAGGGAAAGAAATTCCCGTTGATGAGAACAGTATAACAGATTGAAGTTTGTTAGTCAATGGTATATCAAATCCCATCATCCTTCTGTAAACTCGGCGCTTAGCGTTTCCACCACAAGCCTGTACAACCCTGGTTCCAGTGTACCGTAAATATCCAGATTATAAGTCTTGCTGGCACTCTTTCCATCTGGAAGAATATAAGCAATATCCCGAAAGCCGATGTTATCCGCCCTGACAGGCATAGTGTACCACTGACCGTCTATCTGCTTCTGGAGGGAAAAGTATTCCCCATAGGAGAACTCTTCCCCGCTGTTATTGGTAATCAATACCGTAATATCACTTGTTCCAATTTCCTCAATATCCATGGACACTCCCTCTGTGTCCTCTGCTGGCGGGTCATCCGCTTTCAGCAGAAAACAGCTGTGATATACGGATAATTGCCCCGCATTGGGAAAGTTAAGGACATTGAAGGTATCCTCATCACTGCCTTCCATCTCTTTCCATAAAAGGGAGAGGTCTGTATCCCCATGATAAACCGCCCCGTCATTCCTAAGCCAGACCCCGCCGGATGCTGTCACAGAAATGTCATGTCCTTCCCCGCTGCTGATCCAGATTCCAAAAAAGGGGATTTCCATCTGGGAGAGAGCGTCTTCCTCTGCCGCCCGGAGAGGAATATCATTGATTTTTTTAATCACTTCCTTCTCTGTACCTCTGTCATACAGCGTCCTGACCATAACCGTGTTTCCGTCATAATAATACAATTGGAAAGCGCTTGTATCCGGGCTTGCCCCGGCAAGGATATTTCCAGCCTTGTCCTTTTTGTAAAAAAACACGGCAAACAGAATACCTCCCACAGCCAGAAATAAAATGGTGAGAAATACAGCTGGTATATATTTTGTTTTCCTGTTTTCAAATGTCCTCATCAATATCCCCCTTTATAAACCTGTCTGTAATAGAAGCCACTATATAAAAATTGATCCGGAAATCAGGGGTTTTGTCCTTATCAAAAGAGGGCACGCGATGGCTTAGGCCACTTTTACGATACAGATCTGGGTTGCTTTCAGTTCACTGCCCAAAGAGCTTCCCCACACTCGAATGAACTGGCCGGATGCCAGGTCTTCCGCTGTCGCTTCTGACATTTCGGATACAGCTCCTCCATCATAGATGGTTTGTATCGCGAACAGGGTATTTTCATCGTATGTAACCTCAATCTTGTTAAACCCAGAATCGTCTTCGCCGCCAGGAATCACTATGAGATCACCGCCATTATCGGATTTCTCTGTAATAGCCTCTACCACCGTAAGCTGTCCATCCCTCAGCTCTTTGATATCCCCTTCCAGATTGGGAGCGCTGTCCACCCATTGGGCGGATGTGCCAGACGCGCTTTGACTTGGGGCTTCCGGCTGATCTTTCCGCTCGCTGTCGGTTCCCTGGCTGCCGCTTTCACTGGATTCCAATTCCGCTGATACCGCTGGTTCCAAAGCGAATCCACTATCCCCCTGTATGGGTTCTCCCTGAACCACCTGGGGTTCCTGGTTATTTGACGCTTCCTCCGTCTTTCCACAGGCACATACCGCAAAGCCCAGAACCCACAGCACCCCTGTAAATAAGATCATTTTTCCTGTCTTCCTTTTCATGTTACTCTCCTCTCATATAAAGTTCAATCCACAGATTATCCAGTATTTCAGCGGATTTTTTGTTCATTTTATCAGAATAATCTCTAAAAAACCTCAAAAACACCTTAAAAAAGAATGAAGAGTAACCAATGATTGGTAAGTTATAAGCCTTCCTTAACCGCCTTTACACATTTTCGGATCAATGATTCCATTTTTTCATAGTGACACATAAAGGAATCTACACTGGCTTCCAACATTTCCCCCTCATCTGCCATAGAAAAATCAAGATAAAAGTTTCCTGTATTCTTACACAACTGCTGGCAATAAATCCGCTGGGTTCGGCCATTGCCCTCTCTAAAGGGATGTATCACATTTATCTCTGATAAGTAATACGCTATCTTCTTGCTCACATATCCAATATCTTTTTCACCTTTCAGAAAATTATCCTGTTTCAGTTTCTTGCGCAACTCTGAAAATTGTATTTCGATAAACGGAACCAAACAGAATAGATTCCCTTTCGCGATATCCACAGTTCGTATCTGTCCAGCCCAATCATAAATATCTTCAAAAAGAAACTTATGGATACTTAACAAATGCGCGAGATCGAAATTGCCTGTAATGGCATCTGCCAAAACAGCGGCTTTCACAATCGAAATTTCCCTCTCCGCGTTACTTAGCCGCTGACCATCGCGAATATCAAATTTATTCACCAGTACCTGTGTCCCCGGATAACAGTACTTTACATCTTTATCCATTCTCTACTCCCTCTCCACCATATACTTCCACTTTATCTCCTTTATGACTTCCTCCAGGCCCCGTTTCCCTGTCAGTACATCCATGATATTCTTTTCATCATCTTCTGTGGCATACATCCCTTCCATGGCAAAAGAAGCCTTCGTTGTATCTAAAACAGCCTTAGGTGACATCATAAAAGTCCCTTCTTTCTTCTTAATTTTTCTTAATTATAGCAGAAGCGTCAATAAATTACACCACTGATTTATGCGCCCGCCAGACTTTTATGTGTGGTCGCGCGTCCTCTGGCATAGATTCCATTCTTGCTCCCTTGGGCTCATACATATCCGCCGCAAGCGTAATTCCATAACATTTATGGAATGTTACTTTGCTGTGGTTCACTTTCTCACTTTTGGGATGTTCTTTGTTCTATTTTGAAAATCAAGTTCATTGGATCTCTAAATAGAAAGAGAAATGACGAAAATGATTTTCCATTATCGGTTTCTCTGTTTTTTACACAGGAAAAATGTGTTATATTACAACAAAATACCAGGAGGACACAAACATGAGTTTTAGCCAAGATTTTTTATGGGGCGGGGCAACCGCCGCGAATCAGCATGAAGGCGGATACCAGGAAGGCGGAAGGGGTCTCAGCACCTTTGACGCTGTCACTGGCGGAGGGTACAAGGTTCCCCGTCTCGTAACTTATAAGAACTCTGACGGCAGCATCGGGAAAGTCCCCGTTGACAGCACCATGACCGGACAGGTGCCGGTTCATACAACGGGAACCATTTTAGAGGATACCTTCTATCCCAGCCACAATGCCACGGATTTCTATCATCACTACAAAGAAGACATTGCCTTGATGGGAGAGATGGGATTCAAATGTTTCCGGATGTCCATCTCCTGGTCCCGGATCTGCCCAGATGGAAGATACCAGGTAAATGAAGAAGGTCTGGCGTTCTATGATGCCGTGTTTGATGAACTGCGCGAATACGGAATTGAACCCGTAGTAACGATCAGCCACTTTGATATGCCCATGTACCTGGCTGATCATTATGACGGATGGTCCAGCAGAGAGCTGATCGATTTCTTCCTGTTCTACGCGAAGACCATTTTCACCCGGTACAAAGACAAGGTAAAATACTGGATGACGTTCAATGAGATCAACGTCCTGTCAGGGTGGTGCCAGATCGGCGTCCATGACAACAGTCCTCAGAACTTATATCAGGCACACCATCATATTTTTGTGGCCAGCGCCAGAGCCGTTCAGTTAGGACATGAAATCAATCCGGAAAACAAGATCGGTATGATGGTGGCCTATACTCCCAGTTATCCCATGACCTGTAAGCCGGAAGATGTACTGGAGGCTCTCCAGTTCAACCGGCAGAAAACCTTTTATATGGGTGTACAGTGCAGAGGATATTATCCTGAATACAAATTAAAAGAGTTTGAGAGAGAGCATGTTGTCATAAAGATGGAAGACAATGATCTGGAAACCATCCAGGCAGGAACCGTGGATTTCATTGGATTCAGCTATTACATGTCCACGGTATCCTCTACTGACCCAGATGTAGAAAGAACAGAAGGCAATCAATTCCTTGGATGCAAAAACCCGTATCTGACCACCTCTGACTGGGGCTGGACCGTGGATCCTCTGGGACTGCGGATCGCCCTGAACCAGATCTATGATCAGTACCACCTTCCCATGTTTGTAGTGGAAAACGGGTTGGGCGCTCCGGATCAGGTTGAGGAAGACGGCTCCGTTCATGACAGCTATCGGGAAGAATATCTCCGGAACCACATCAAAGCCATGAAAGACGCGGTAGAGCTGGACGGAGTTGACCTGATGGGGTACACCCCCTGGGGATGCATTGACATCGTATCCGCGGGAACTGGAGAAATGAAAAAACGTTATGGATTTGTCTATGTAGAAAGATACGATGACGGAACCGGAGATTTTTCAAGAAGGAAAAAGGATTCCTTCTATTGGTACAAACATGTAATTGAAACCAACGGAGAAGAAATCTAAACAATTAAAAAACAGAAAGAGCGCCGCCAGATTATCAAAAAATAACCTGGCGGCGCTCTTTTTACGAGATTTCTGCTGTTCAGTTATTCAGTCCATGCTGTCAACAATAATCTTAACATTTGTTATGGTGTATGAAATTCCATATTTCTATTTTCGTGTTCTGTTTGTAAAATCTCTGTAGATCAACGCGTACAAAAGATTCAAAATATACTGAAACGCCAGCTGTGAATAGAAGGTTCCTATTTTTTTTCCTTTTCGCAGTCAGGAAGATAGATATGATACACGCATTCCCGGGCAAGCTGTGATTTCTCGTTCGCTGTAATAATGATTGTTTTTACATGTTTTCTTTTTAATACTTTAATCCCTTTGTCAAAAGAAGCATGCTTTCCGCCATAAGTAATAAACATTACGCAGTCTTTTTGTGTTATATGAGGGAACACATGCAATTCCTCTCTGTTGTCAGTTGCCAGTACAGGGAAATAGCTGATCTTTACCATTTTATTGATAAATTCTTTGGCCGCGATCTTCGCGTCCCCAAACCCCATGATAAAGATCCGGTCTGATTGGGTCAGACATTCCGCGATCCGTTCCATCTGCCCCGGGTCTATTCTGGATTGAAGCAGATCGATCCCCTCCTTATAGAGCGAGTACATTCTGTTTATGATCGAGTCCGTTGTTTCCTTTGTTTCAAAGGGCACCGTATAATCCACGGAATTTACAATATATTTCTTGGATTCCAGTTCCACTAATAATGCCTGACGGAAATCCCGGATCCCCTGAAACCCCAGCTTTTTACAGAGGCGGACAATAGTCGCGTTGGAGGAATATGTATTTTGGGCAATATTCCCTATTGTTCCTTCCTTAAGGCTGGATGGATCAGAAAGAATATATTGTATAATATTTTTCTCTGTATCCGTAAAATCTCCTTCTGACCGCATTTGCTCAAGAATTGTCATGTTTCATTCCTCTTTCTGCTTACTTTGATGAACTCGCGATCTATGCTCTCTGCCACAACAGCATACTGTCCTGAAACGAGGCAGCCAACTTCCCATTGTCTTTCAGCCAGGACAGATAGGAACGCACCGTGCTGCCTACCAGCACATACTGCTCAAAATTCATGGTAAGCCCATAGCCTTTGAACACTTCCCGCAAAATCCCCTCAAAGCCCAGAGGTTTCTCACAAATAGATAAAATCCTTTCCGCCACCTCGCGGACCTTATCCCTGTTGTAATGGACAAGTTCCTTCATATTGGCAGACGCCTCCCCATGGGCGGGAACAAACATGGCCGCTTCCATTCTCTCCACCACATCCAGTGTTTTCAGATAAGCTCCCACATCATAAATAAAAGATACCGCGTACTTGTCCAGCGTTTCCCTGCTGCTTACGCAGTCCGCGAGAAATACCACTCCGTCCGGCATACGACTTCCAAATCTTGTCAGGTAGACGATCCGCGCATTTTCGTCAAATGTTTTCGCGTACTCAAAATAATCATAACACTGCCCCTCCTGTTCTCCAGCGTAAATTTTGACTTCTATTGGAATAAAAAAATAAGTATTGTAAATAACGATGTCAATCCTGCGCTCATTATCAATGGGAAATTCCTTGATAACATCCGTGTGGGCAAGCAATGTGTCATTTATTCGGTTTTCATTCAGCACATCGCCGAAAAAAGACTTTAAAAACAGTGTGCCGCATCCATGCTGTCCTTCGGGATTTAATAAGTCCGTTAAGAAACGGCACATAACAACCTCTTTTTCCGTTACTTCCAAAATATGAAAAATGTTATATTCTGATTTTGAATTATATGACATAGATTCCTGGCTTTTCATATCCGCGCTTACGCTTAACAACAAGCTTCTATAATAATCCATATCAGTGCCTCCGTTGATTTACAAAATATACGGACGACGCAAATCACCAGAAGAGTGATTTTGTGTATGAGTTTATCATACTTTTGGGCGGTTTACCATACGATTATGATTAATTTTTATTTAAAATCCAGTATGGCCTATGAGAAGCCCGCCCTGAGAAAACCAGGATCAGGGGCTATCCGTAAAAAGTAATCCGCATAGATAATATTCTTCTTTTCAGCGATTTTTTGAAAGCATTTCAATCCGTTTAACAATTTCCGTATCTTTTGTGTTATAATGTTTTATGTGATTTTGTTTCCCTCATTTTTTCCTTTATCAGGGTTCGTAATGTTCTGTGGGAAGATATAACAGCTAATATTTATATAAAAATCATCAAATCACAATCGGAATTCGTAAGGAGGTATTTTTCCATGCACAAAAAGCCGTCCATGCCCCCGGCGGGCGAGGCAATCTTAGCTGGCGATCTTGAGGCCGTGCGCCGCATGGCTGAGGATGGAAGCCTGCTCTTTAAAAAGGGCAAGGTAGTCACTCCGCGCAGAAATATCCCAACCGTGGTGGAGTTAGACCAAAAGGAAATGACCATCTACTCAGACGCGTTCGGCTTTGCCCTGAACCATGGCCAGATGGAAATCGTCAAAATGCTGATTGATCATGGCCTTGTGGACTTAAGCCCCAAGAGCGACGCGCTCTATATGGCCATCCGCGGAAAGAATTTTGCCCTGCTGGACTACATGCTGGACCACGGCGGGCAGTTTGGCCGGGAAGAGAGGGACATCACCCGCCTGCTCCTCAATCTGTCAGATGTGTGGGACGAGAACTGTCCGGCGCTGCTGGACCGGCTGGATTTGCCTTTGCGGGAACTGGGCGGGACCGCCCTTTGCCACGCTGCCAGTGATAATCACCGGGCAGTGGTGACGTATCTTCTGGGAGCCGGGGTTGATGTGAACAGCCAGAACGACGGCCAGGGCACACCGGTCCTGCGGGCAGCGGCAGAGGGGCATAGGGAGATGGTGGACTTTCTTGTCAAGCAGGGGGCAGACCTGACCATCAAAAACGAGTATGGCTACCGGCCTTACACCGCGGCCCGGGCCAGCGGACATATGGAAACAGCAAGGTTCATCCAGTCCATAGAGCCAACGGTCACGGAGGCGGAGCAGGATTCTCTGTTTGAGCGGTATCATGTACCAGCGGCGATGGGAGATTACCTCAAGACCGGCCCTCTGCTGCTGGAATTCCCGGAAGGGGAATATCTGGGCTGGGTCCGGCTCTTTGCCTATACAGACGTGGCGGAGATCTGTTACCGGGGACAGCGGCTCCTCTCCCTGGTGGAGGACAGCGAGGACTACGTGGTAACGCTCCTTTGGGAGCCGAAGTCAAAGAAGGTCTGGTTTCTGGACATGGAGCATGATGTGTTCCACGCTGTTGCTGCCTGGGAAAAGTTTATCAGAAACCCAGGCTATTACATCAACCGGGCTGTTATGTGGGAATTTGATTAACAAACGCCCTCCGCGGCCACATTTTCGCTGGCCGCGAAGGGCGTTTTCCTATCCAGTTAAGGGATTTACTATGAAAGTTTATCACCGCGGGCGATCTGAATTCAGGTATGCCAACCGCGCCCGCCAGACTTTCATGTGTGGTGGCGCATCCGCTGCCGGGCGCATGAAGGTTTACAGGGTTACCTTCATGAAATTCTTTTTTCCTCTCTTGACGATCATGCCCTCTCCCCCGAACTGGTCTTTTTCAAATGTCTTCTTCACATCCTTCATCTGCTGGCCGTTTACAGACACCCCTCCCTGCTCCACGTTTCTCCGGGCCTCCGTGCGGGATGGAGCCAGGCCGGATTTTACCAGGACTGCCAGAATGTCAATAAGGCCCTGTTCATTGAAATCGCTTTCTGACAACGCGAAGCTTGGCATATTCTCTAAGCTTCCCTGGCCTTTAAACAGGGCTCTGGAAGCCTCCTGGGCCTTCTGGGCCTCTTCTTCACTGTGGACGAGCTTGGTCAGCTCGTATGCCAGAATCTCCTTGGCGGTATTTAACTGGCTGCCCTCCCACTTGTCCATGGCGTCGATCTCCTCCAATGGAAGGAAGGTAAGCATCCGCAGGCATTTTAACACATCTGCGTCAGCTACATTTCTCCAGTACTGGTAAAAGTCAAAGGGCGATGTTTTGTCGGGGTCAAGCCATACGGCTCCGGACTGGGTCTTGCCCATCTTCTTGCCTTCTGAGTTCAAAAGCAGGGTAATGGTCATGGCGTACGCATCCTTGCCCAGCTTTCTGCGGATCAGTTCCGTTCCGCCCAGCATGTTGCTCCACTGATCGTCGCCGCCAAACTGCATGTTGCAGCCATACCTCTGGAACAGCTCGTAGAAGTCGTAGCTCTGCATGATCATGTAGTTGAATTCCAAAAAGCTTAATCCCTTCTCCATGCGCTGTTTATAGCACTCTGCCCGCAGCATATTGTTGACAGAAAAGCAGGAGCCCACCTCTCTCAAAAGCTCAATGTAATTTAAGTTCAAAAGCCAGTCCCCGTTGTTCACCATCAGGGCTTTTCCATCGGAAAAATCAATGAACTTGCTCATCTGCTTTCTAAAGCACTGACAGTTGTGCTCAATGGTCTCTGTTGTCATCATCTGGCGCATATCCGTTCTTCCCGACGGATCTCCCACCATGCCGGTTCCGCCGCCGATCAGGGCGATGGGCCTGTTGCCTGCCATCTGAAGCCGCTTCATCAGACACAGGGCCATAAAATGCCCTACATGAAGGCTGTCCGCTGTTGGGTCAAAGCCGATATAGAAAACCGCCTTTCCCTCATTGACCATCTTTCGGATCTCTTCTTCGTCAGTTACCTGGGCGATCAATCCCCGGGCCACCAGTTCATCATAGCATTGCATGTTCTCTTCTCCTTTTCTCCTTGAAAATTTTCCCGGTACGCCGGACTCCGGCCAGCTTGCCGACAGATTTCGCCGCTTCAGCGGCCATACTCCTCGCCGTGCCGGGGCGGGGCCGCGCAGACGGCCACATTTCCTTTCCGCCCCGTGTACATAAAAAGCCCCGTCCTGTTCAAAAGGACGAGGCATATGTCTCGTGGTACCACCTGATGTTCACAAAAAGGCTCCCGCCTGTTTTGTCTCTGAAAGTATATGGCAAAACCCGTAAAGGACAAAGCGGCCAGGCCGTCTGTTCCCGCCGTTTTTGAATATCCGGTCTCTCTCCGCCATATACTCCGGCACTATAACGTGTGCCCTTCCGTCACAGCCTACTGAGCTGAAATCCGCCGAAAAAAGATACAAGAATCCTTTCCCGCGGACTCCCCGCTGTTTGGTGTAAGGCTCCAAGATGTATTCACCTTCAGCTTTCCACGCGCCTCTCATCACCCGGCTGCTTTCTGTGTGCTGCTGCTGAACGCTACTTGTTCTCATCATCGCCTGTGGCATATTCGCGATTCCCCCGGGCAGATAATGCCGGAAGATTAAAGCTATTATAGAGAAACTTTTTTTGTTTGTCAAGGAGAAATCTGTTACTGTTCACATGCCAATGTCATTTAGTTTAGCCTATGGCATTGAGGGCGCTAACACTCTAAAGATTA
>CAJUSJ010000112.1 GCA_910588865.1 uncultured Lachnospiraceae bacterium | reverse complement strand
TGGGCTATCGCCAAATGGTAAGGCAACGGACTCTGACTCCGTCACTTCAAGGTTCGAATCCTTGTAGCCCAGTGTAAAGGTCTTCTGGTGAGCAGGAGGCCTTTTTCTTTGCGTAATCGGGAGAAAAGAAGGTAGGATAGAGAATGGAAATAAAATGTAGCCGTGCGATCCATACAGCAACAGCGGCGAGATTGTTGACTTACCCAACCCCAGGCATTATAATAAAGACAGCAGGGCTGGTGTTATGGCCGAAATAATCTGGAGGGAGAGAATGGGAAATGCCCAAGAAGCCAGTTCAAGATGAAAAAGTGCCGGGGACAGAGTTGTCAGAAGACCAGGGGGACACACAAGACCAGGAAAGCCTCATAAAACAACGAGAGAAAAGAGTTGCCGAGGCCAGAAGCCTGAATCTTTTGAGCAATACGTTCATGACAGTGGCGTTAGATGATAAGCTGGCCTGCCAGCATGTACTGAGAGTGGTGACAGGAATCTCAGACCTGGAGGTTAAGGAAGTCCGTAAACAGTACCGTGTCGCGAAGATCTCTTCCCATGACGCGATACTGGACATTTTAGCGGAAGATGGAAAAAAGAAACTTTACAATTTGGAGATACAAAGATCGGAGACCGTGGATCACGCCAGGCGTACCAGATTCTATGGGGCGATGATAGACAGTGAATATCTGGTAAAGGGAAAAGACTATGACGAACTGCCGGAAACGCATATTATATATATAAGCGAGACTGATCTGTGGAAGGCGGGGAAAACCACATACGAGGTGGAGAAATATTTCAAAGGGACGGATGTGAAATATGATGACGGGATCCATGTGACATATGTGAACGCGGAAGTGGATGACGGAACGGCGGTGGCTGAGATGATGAGATATTTTAAAACCGCGGACCCCCAGGATATGAGCCAGGGTGATTTGTCCAGCCGAGTGCGTTTTCTGAAATGTGAGGAAGGAGGCTATGAGATTATGTGCGAGATGAGTGAGAAATGGGTGGCGGAAGGAAGGAAAGAAGGAAGGAAAGAAGGAAGGATAGAGGGAAGGAAAGAGGGGATTACGATAGGTGAGGAAAATAAGGCGAAAGAGATAGCGTTCAGTCTTGCCAATAAGGGAATGAACGCGGAGTACATTGCCGATGTAATTAAGATGAATATAGCGGTTGTGAGACAGTGGCTCGAAGGGGTACCGGTATCGCGATAGGTGGATAAAAGATTAGCGGCTTAAGCGCGCTGAGGCAGTAAATGAAAGCCTTATAGGTCAATTTTTCAAAACGAAGCAGAAAAGTGGGTTATTGGCCAATGTTATGAGTCCCGTAAATTCCTTGAAAATTAAGGAAAAACAGGAACGGAAGCCAGTTAGGGGGAAAGGGAAGGGCTATGCGCTCTGACTCCGCCATTTTCAAGGATTGAATCCTTGTAGCATAGCTGTGAGAGGCAGAAAATACCAGATTTATGGTGTTTTTTGTCTCTTTTTTTGAACCTCTTATTTTTCCGCCAGTCTATTAATTACATTCCGTGCCGCTTCACTTGGGCCATGGGATTTTTACTCTCTGGCCCCGCTGATCTGTCAGGGGGCTGTCTCCGCAATGAGTTGACAGAATGCCGGGACAAGTCTAAAATGGATAAAGCAGGAAGTTTAACGTCAATTCAATAAGGAGAAGTTCATGAGACCGAGAAAAAGAGCGATGACCATGGTGGCAGCCCTTGCTATATCGGCTGTTTTGCCAGGTATGCGGCTATCAGGCAGCCCGGGGACAGTTATGGCGGCAGAGAATGAGGAGGCACAGAGGATGATGGCTTCCCGGGAATGGGAGATCGTGAGAGAGACCAACCGGCTTCGTATGGAAGCAGGCCTGGGACCCCTGTCTGTTACAGCCAGGGTACAGAGAGGGGCGGATATCCGCATAGAGGAGCTTTTACAGGTAAATTCCCATACCCGTCCCAATGGCGAGAATTTTGGCACGGTTCTGGGTGAGGGCGGAAATTATATCGCGGGCGAGAATATCTGCGGCGGATTTTATTCAGCGTCAGAGGCCATGGCCGCCTGGATGAGGAGCGCGGACCACAGAGAGAATACTGTGGATTCCCGGTACTATCATATTGGCGCGAGAAATAAAGATACCTATTGGGAGCAGCTTTTTGTCATCTGTAACGGGAACAACACGGACACCAGGATACTGACAGATGGAGAGACGCCGGTAGTGACAGTGGGAACTTCTATTAACCGGCTGAATTACTTCTTGCGGTTTACCTGCTCTTCATGCGGGGAGACGGCACTTATGCCGGTGATCCGGGAGATGTGTACCGGGTATGACCCTGACAGGGCGGGGCTTCAGACCGTTACGGTGACATACGGAAACTGGACAGGAACATTTCCTGTAAATGTGAGAGAGAAAAATTTTATAGAGGAGATCAGGCTGTCAATGGATCAGCTGCGGTTAAGGACAAGGGAAAAGCAGAGGATCGGGGCAGAGATATCACCTCAGGATGTGGACAACCCATCTGTGACCTGGAAGAGCACTAACACAAATGTGGCCTATGTGGACTCTGACAACAATATCGTAGGCTTTGCGGCAGGTATCGCGGAGATCTACGCGGTGGCTAATGATGGGGGGAAGAGGGAATCTGACGGATGCAGGGGAAGGATGTACGCGGGTGAGACGACGCTGGATGGCTATTATGTGGACGGAAGCGGCAGATGGGTTCCGTGACCGTGAGGATAAGGAAACAAAGGCAAATGGGCGGGTGCCCAACATTATTTTACTGGCAGGAGGGGTTGTATGAATATAAAAAGACTACTTGCGTTTACCCTTGTGGGAACTTTGAGTCTGTCCAATATTAGCTGGGCCGGCATTTCCGGGCCTGAGAGGGAGATGGTTTCTAGGGAGAGAAGGATGTCCGCGGGCACCCCGTCCAACGCGGACACGGAGGCGACGGCATCTAACGCGTTTTTTGATCTGGCCAGGGTATCTGAGGGAGACGAGATCACCTGGGAAGTGGATAGGGAGGAGATTTTCTGTGGAAGCTCCTATGAGGTCAGGGTGAGCAATGACGGGCAGACAAGCCAGGAGGCGGCTCTGAAGATCCAGTGTCCGGATGGCGGGAAGAAGCTTTTGGCTCTTACCATTCCGGCAGGGGGGACAGAGATCATCACGGTCCCAGGAGGAACCTTTTCCGTGCCGGGCATGTACCGCCTGGGCATTGTGGACAAACGGGGAGAGGAAAGAGAGTATACCCGGTTTTTTACGGTCATGGTGAAAAAGCGCTCGTCTATGACAGTGACATTTACGGAATATGCCCTGAACAGAGTTTATAATGGAAAAAGCGACACTTTGATTGGGGAGGTTCCGTCCTCTGCCTTCACGGCCACAGCTGACGGCGAGGCTTTGGAAGGACTGTACCTTACCAACATTTCCTGCGTTTTGGAAGAAGGAGACCAGGCCGGGGAGCCAGGTGTCCACCCGGTGGTGAAGCTGAGTTCAGACCAGTGCGATGACATCAAGGTGACGGCAAATGAATTTGCCTTCCTTGTTATCCAGAAGATTCCCTCTGACCTGTCGTTTAAGCCTCTGAATCTTCCCATAGACGGAAGGGAGCTGGTGGTTGATATCGCCCAGATCAGCAATATTCCGGCAGGGCAGGATATTACCTCTGTGAAGGTGGGGGAGATAAAGGATACTTATTCTTTTGCCTCCCTTCCTGTGGCGGAGGGAACCACCATCCGGTTTTCCCTGGCAAAGTCGTCGGCGGAAAAGGAGATTTCCATCCCCCTTATTGTGGAAGGCACATATTATACCTATGGACAGCGGACTCTGAAGATCAAGGGCACTCTCCAGTCCTATGTGGAGACACGAACGGAAAATGAGATTCGGGAGTATTTTGAGCAGCATCCCTTTGACATGAGAAAACGAGAGACATGGGACATTATGCCTGACCCGGCTGGGGAGATCGCGGGAAAGCTCAGTGAGGAGTCTGTGGAAAACGGACTGAATGCTTTGAATTTCATCCGGTACGCGGCAGGTATGGGGGAAGTGAGTATCAACAGCGATTATGAGACATATGCCCAGGCCGGTACGGTTCTTTTACGGCGGGTGGGAAAGCTGGAGCACAGGCCCGCTAAACCAGAGGGAATGTCGGAGAGATTTTTCCAGCTTGGTTACCAAGGAACTTCTGGTTCTAATTTAGGCCTTAACTATACCAATCTGGCTGACAGCGTGATTACCGGCTGGATGAATGATGGAGACTGGAGTAATATCGCGGATGTGGGGCACCGCAGATGGGCCCTGGACCCCGGCCTGAGGGAGACGGGCTTTGGAAGCAGCGGTCCCTACACGGCCATGTATGTATGGGGCAGCAAGAACGATACAGGCGCGGAGTATGACTATGTCCCGTGGCCGGCCCAGACCATGCCGGCAGAGTATTTAATGGGTCCTTGGTCGGTTCTTCTTAAGAAGAACGTGTATACCCCCCGGACGGCAGACGATATAAGGGTTACCTTAGACAGCGACCGAACAGGCCGGATAGTGCTGGGCGGAAGCGGTACGAATACAGGTCAAGTGTATTTTAATTATTCAACAGGAAGCTATGGGGCAGGACCGGCTATTATCTTTGATCCCGGAGTGAAATTTCAGGCAGGAGATAAGGTGGATGTGACCATTACCGGACTCACCAACAAAAGCGGGGAAGCTGTCATCATCCGGTACACGGTAAACTTCTTCTCCATGGACATAGAGCTTCCAGAGCTCATCCCGTTGGAGGAGATCCGGCTTAGTGAAGAGTCTGTGGTGGTGGACACTGGCACCTATAAGACCCTTACGGTTTCCATAATCCCCGAGGATGCCACGGACGCGGACCTGGAGGATGTGGTCTGGACCAGCTCCAATCCAGAGGTCGCGGGAGTCCATGGCGGGGTGGTGTCGGGGATCAAGGACGGCACGGCGGTGATCGCGGCAGAGCTTAACGGAAAGAGAGCGGAGTGCGCCGTGACGGTCAGGACCCTGGTCCCTCTTCAGGAGATCCGTCTTGGCGGGAAATCCCTGACTTTGAATACAGGAAAGACTTATCAGCTGACTTTCCAGATGATCCCTGACAATGCCAATGACGTGAGCCCCGATGAAGTACAGTGGTTCAGCGATAACACAGAGGTAGCCTCTGTGGATGAAAGAGGACTTGTGACAGCCAACAAGGCAGGCCGGACTGACATTACAGTCAGGCTGGGACAAAAGAAAGCCGACTGTGTTGTCACGGTTGTGGACGCGGCCAGGGGAAATGTGTCTGTGCTGGCGGATGGCCGGGAAAAGGCGGTCACTCTGGAAGACGCGGGAGTTTTACAGGCAGGAGAGTCTGTGACGGTCAGATTAAAAGAGGTGCCAGGCAGCGGGGCGGGATATTTTTCCTCCATGCCAGTGGTGGATGGCACAACGGTCCGGTTTGCCTTAAAGCCTTCCGAGACGGCCTTTGAGACCGAGATCCTGCTGGCTCTTGTGGGAGAAGGTTACGCGGAGTACAACAATGAACTTGTGCTGAAAATACAGGCGCTGCCACAGGTTCTGCCAGCGGCCAGGACAAATGATCAGATCCGAGGGTATTTTGACAGCCACAGCTTCCAGACATCAGGGGCTGATTCCTGGAGCGCCATGCCGAACGGGGCAAGAGAGGAAGCGGGAAGGCTTACGAGAGAGTCAGTGGCCAATGGCCTTAACGCTCTGAACTTTGTCCGGTATGTGGCGGGGATCCCCTATAATGTGACCAACAATGAAACCTATGAGAGAGCGGTTCAGGCAGGGACCACACTTTTGACTCAGAGTGACATGGGTCTGACCCACACCCCGGATAAACCGTCAGACATGTCTGATGAGTTTTACCAGCTGGGCTTTGAGGGAACCTCCTCCAGCAATTTAGGCCAGGGGTACGGCAATCTTGCCCAGGCGGTCATATACGGCTGGATGGATGACGGAGATTCCAGAAACATCGACAGGGTGGGCCACCGCAGATGGTGCCTGAATCCAGGTATGAAACAGACAGGATTCGGCCACAGCGGCGTTTTTACAGGCATGTACGCCTTTGATTCTTCTGGCAGTCAGGAGACCGAGCATTACAATTATGTTCCGTGGCCTGGCCAGAACATGCCCATAGAGTACTTTGAAGGTCCATGGTCCGTCTCCCTTAACCCCGGCATTTACAGCGTAGAAAAGACGGACAATCTGACAGTGACCATGACCAGCGAGAAGACAACGAGGAGCTATGTTCTGGATGAGCGGAACGCGGACCCGGCGGGAGCATATTTAAAACTGGCTTCGAGAGGATATGGATTCGGTCCCGCGGTGATCTTTCAGCCTGGAGTGGAATTTGGCTCTGGGGATACGGTGGCGGTGAGGATAAGCGGGCTGAAAGACCGGTACGGCAATGAACTGCCTATTGAGTATTCGGTAAGCTTTTTCTCCATGGCAGCCAAGGCGCTTGAGAGCATCCGATTAAACAGCTCTTCCAAAACCATGACAGTGGGCAGCACTTATCAGCTAACAGTAACCATGGTTCCCTCTGACGCCGACGCTTCTTTAGACGATGTGATCTGGACCAGCTCCGATGAGGATGTGGCTTATGTGGACTCGGACGGGGAGGTGACGGCCATTGACCCGGGGACGGCAAAGATCACCGCGGAGCTTGACGAAAAGACAGCGGTCTGCGTCATAACCGTGAGAAAATCCGGCAGCGGTGGCGGTTCCGGAGGAGGCGGGTCTACCGGAGGAGGCGGCGGTTCCGGAGGGGGCGGCTCTACCGGAGGAGGCGGTTCTTCTGGAGGAGGCGGTTCTACTGGGGGCGGCGGTTCTTCTGGAGGCAGCGGCTCTTCTGGAGGAGGCGGGGCCTCTTCCGGCGGCAGCGGCGGCTCTGGAGGTCCGGGCGGTTCTTCCACCGCCAGTACAGGCAGTGTTTCCAGCCAGCCCTGGAACCCGTCTCTTCCTGACTATGTGGTGGTGGGAACCTGGACAGAGGCAAACGGCCAGTGGCAGTTTACGGACAGCTCCGGGCAGCGGTACAGAGATAACTGGGCAGCGGTGTACAACCCATATGCCAACACAGCCCTGGGCCAGTCCCCATTTGACTGGTTCCGCTTTGACCAGGAAGGCAACATGATGGTTGGGTGGTTTCTGGATTATGATGGAAGCTACTACTATTTAAATCCTGTCTCCGACGGTACCAGGGGAAAAATGATGACCGGCTGGGTGTGGATTCCGGATCCAGCGGGAGTGAACAAATGTTATTATCTGAATCCTGTGTCTGATGGTTACAGGGGCAGGATGTACAGCAATACCGTAGTTGAGGGCTATACCGTAAATGGAGATGGACAGTGGACGGTAAACGGTGTGATCCAGACCAGATAATCGAACTGGACAATCTGTTGAAAATACTATATAATGGTACTGATTTTGGTTTGAAAGGGATCGGAGAAGATGTATCAGTTTGACAGCAGAGTCCGCTACAGCGAGACCGACGAACAGGGGCAGTTGTCCCTGACCGGCATCCTGAATTATTTTCAGGACTGCTCTACATTTCAGTCAGAGGACCTGGGGATGGGAGTGGGGTACCTGAAAGAGCATGGGAGAGCGTGGTGGCTTACATCCTGGCAGATCGTCATAGACAGGTATCCCTCCCTTGGGGAGGAGATCACGGTCAGCACATGGCCCTATGATTTTAAAGGAATCTACGGATACCGGAATTTCGCGATCACCGGTTCAGACGGAAGGTATGCGGCCAGGGCCAATTCTCTGTGGTTTTTCTATGATATTGAGAATCAGAAACCGGCCAGGATACAGGAGTCGGATATCCGCGGATACGGGCAGCGGGAACCCAGGCTGGCCATGGACTATGCTCCGAGAAAGATCCAACTTCCCGGACAATATGACCAGAAGGAACCGGTTCAGGTGGCCAGGCATCACCTGGATACCAACCATCATGTGAACAATGCCCGGTATGTAGAGATGGCAAGAGAGTTTCTGCCTCAGGAGATCTGTGTAAAAGAGCTCCGGGTGGAGTATAAAAAAGCGGCGGTCCTGGGAGACTATATAACACCCAGAGTCAGTAGGATTCCGGAAGGATATGTGACGGCTCTGTGCGATCCCCAGGGCAGGCCCCATGCGGTTGTATGGCTGCGGGAATGAGGATAAGAGATGATTGAATTAGGAAAAAGGCAGGTATTGGAGATTGTCCGCAGAAAGGAATTCGGCGTATATCTGGGGGAGAAGGCAGGGGATGGAACCGCTGTGCTGCTTCCAAAGAAGCAGGTTCCGGAAGGAGCGGACATAGGAGACCAGATTGAGGTGTTCATCTACAAGGATTCAGAGGACCGTCTGATCGCCACCACAGGTATGCCCAAGTTGGAGGTAGGCAAGACGGCTGTTTTGAAGGTGAAGGAAGTAGGAAGGATCGGGGCGTTTCTGGACATGGGCCTGGAGAAGGATGTGCTGCTTCCCTTCCGGGAGCAGACCTACGAGATCCAGGCAGGGAAAGACATCCTGGTGGCTCTGTATGTGGACAAGAGCAAGCGTCTGGCGGCTACCATGAAGGTCTACCCTTACATGAGCAGCCAGTCCCCTTACGAGAAGGACAGCAAGGTAACCGGATTCGTCTATGAGATCAACGAGAGCCTGGGGGCTTTTGTGGCAGTGGACAACCAGTACTATGGGCTGATCCCTGCCAAGGAGCTGTTCGGCCAGATCCGTGAGGGAGACACGGTGGAGGCCAGAGTTACCAAGGTGCGTGATGACGGAAAGCTGGATTTAAGTCCCAGGGAGAAGGCGTATCTCCAGATGGACACGGATTCCCAGACCGTGATGAACGCCATTGATGAGAGGGGCGGGGTTCTTCCTTTTAATGACAAAGCGTCGCCGGAAGTCATAAAAAACGAATTTCATATGAGTAAAAACGCGTTTAAACGGGCAGTGGGACATTTGCTGAAAGAAGG
Source organism: uncultured Lachnospiraceae bacterium (assembly GCA_910588865.1). GTDB lineage: Bacteria > Bacillota > Clostridia > Lachnospirales > Lachnospiraceae > UBA3402. The sequence continues at coordinate 2,086 of CAJUSJ010000112.1, read as the reverse complement.
CAGGATCAAGATCACAGAAAAGACCATAGAAAGGATATAGGAGGTTTGTCTTGGACTCGATAGAATATTATAATAAGTACGCGGCAAAAGTATATGAGGATACTGTTGATGTGGACATGAGCGAGATCATGGGAGAGTTTTTAAAGCACCTTGAGGAGGGAGACACCATCCTTGATCTGGCCTGTGGTTCCGGGCGGGACACCCTGACCATGTATGAGATGGGGTTTGATGTGACCCCTTTGGACGCGTCGGAGGAGATGTGCAAGCTGGCGGAGATACATACCGGTCTGGATGTGCTTCAGATGACATTTGAAGACATGGAATTTGAAGACGTGTTTGATGGGATCTGGGCCTGCGGAGCTCTGGTTCACGTCCCCAAAAACGAGATGCCGGAGATCTTGGGACGTCTCCACGATGCCCTCTGCGACAAGGGGATATTGTACATGTCGGTGAGGAAAGGAGATTTTGAGGGATTCCGGGGAGAACGATATTTTGCCGATTATACTGCGGACAGCTTGACATCGATGATATCCAGGACAGGTCTTTTTGAGATCATCAAGACGTGGGAGACCGAGGATGCGAGATCCAGCCACGCGGATACCGTGTGGATCAATCTGCTGGCGAGAAAGCGGTGATCACGGGGCGTCAGAACAAGACGGCGGTACTGTTATAAGTGCCGCCGCCTTGTCATGGAGGAAGCTTTTAAAAGTCCGGGGCATGGCCGGGGCCGGTATTGGAAAGAAAGGAGAGACAGATGAAAAGATACTCTGCATTTACAGAATATACGCTTATAGTCGCGGGGGCCTTTATTATGGGGTTTGCCATCAAGAATATGTTTGATCCCATCAGCCTGGTCACGGGAGGAGTGACCGGCATTGCCATCATCTTAAAAAGTCTGGCCGGGATTCCTCTGTGGCTCACCAATACCCTGTGCAATATCCCCTTGTTTTTCGCGGCGTGGAAGATCAAAGGCTGGCGGTTTATCAAAAGGACCGCGGTGGCCACAGGGGCTTTGTCTCTGTCCTTGTATGTGATCCCTGAGATTCCATTTCTCATGGAGGATCTTCTTCTGACCTCGCTGTTTGGAGGGATTATCAGCGGTTTGGGAACCGGGCTGGTGTTTTTGTTCCAGGCCACCACGGGAGGCACGGATATGCTGGCGGCCCTTCTGCAGAGGAAGATGCGCCACTATTCCATCGCCCAGATCATGCAGGTCCTGGACGCGGGGGTGGTGCTGGCAGGGGCGGCGGTGTTCGGGGTCCGGTATGCCCTGTACGCCCTGATCGCCATTTATGGGATCGCCAAGGTGTCCGACGGCCTTTTGGAAGGACTTAAGTTCTCCAAGCAGGCCTACATTATCTCTGACCAGTACCGGGAAATCGCTAAGGCGGTGATGACCCGCATGGACCGGGGAGTGACGGCCGTGGACGCGGTGGGGATGTATTCCGGCCAGAATAAGAAATTGCTTTTCTGCGTGGTATCCAAAAAAGAGATCGTCATTTTAAGGGAAATTGTGGCAGAATTTGATAAAAAAGCTTTTGTGATTGTATCGGATGTCCGGGAAGTGTTTGGAGAAGGATTTATAGAATATTAACATAAAAAAATATAAAATATGTGCATTCTTTTGTGTTTTGAAGACGGAAAAAAAATCAATATGCAGATTAGCCAAATAAAAAGATTGATTTTGTTAAATTACAATATGGTATAAAATCTTCGTTTCGTGTATGATAAACTCATAACAAGCGGAACTCCTTTTAAGGATTAAGTTCTGTAAAGTCTAATTATTTTTTTCAAAAACAGGAGGAATTAAGAATGGCTAGCTTGTCATTAAAGAACGTAACAAAATCATATCCTAATGGATTTGTGGCAGTAAAGGATTTTAATCTGGAGATTGCTGATAAGGAGTTTATCATTTTCGTAGGCCCATCCGGTTGCGGTAAGTCCACCACCCTTCGTATGGTCGCGGGTCTGGAAGACATTTCCTCCGGTGAGCTGTACATTGATGGCAAGCTGGTTAACGACGTGGAGCCAAAGGACAGGGATATCGCCATGGTATTCCAGAACTACGCTCTGTATCCTCATATGT
>CAJUSJ010000111.1 GCA_910588865.1 uncultured Lachnospiraceae bacterium | reverse complement strand
CCCGTCTGACCAGTTCTCCCGACGGGTCGCCGATGGCCGCCTCCGTGTCGCAGCAGTACAGGTTCTCACCACACTCCAGCCAGGCCGCCAGGGCCGCTGTGTCCGACGCCGTGCCGATGGATGTGTTCATCAGGATCTTTTTGTTTCCAAGGCACTGAAACTGCTCTCTGCCCAGAAGGATCACGTTCTTGTTGAGACAGGTGATCACCACCTGATTTCCGGCAAGCAGGTCATTTAAAGGAAGGTAGGCCAGCCCCGCCGCCTCTTTCTCCGGCTTCCTGGTCCTGCTGTAATAGGACACATCCGCGCCCATCATCATAAGGGCATCTGCCACCATGGCGCCGGACACTCCCAGGCCCACGATCCCCACCTTGAGCCCGGTCAGCTCCAGAGGCTCGTCCTGCCATGTGGGGAAATCAAAGCCGTGGAGGATCCTGATCAGCTGGTACAGCACATATTCCACCACGCCTCTGTCGCCGTAATCCCGGATTCCAAGAACCTGGATCCCATGGTCTCTGGCGCAGGCGATGTCCACATTGGCGCTGGCCTCCGAGTACAGGCTGCAGCACATGCCCACATAGCGGACATTGGGGCACCTCTCCAGCACCGGGCGGCGGATCTGGGAGGTGTAACTCACCAGCACACCGTCAGCGCCGCCGATCCTTCTTACAATCTCCTCATCATTTTCCGGGATATCCTCGTACAGCACTACCTCCTCGGCATACCTCTTTAGCTCCTCCTGGGCTGACGGGATCAGGCTTACGGGCTCTATGGCCACTAATTTTTTGAACATGTTGAACCTCCTGTTTTCTAAATTTTAAAATGTCTGCTGCTTTCTGATAATGCGATATTCTGCTGTCAGAAGTTTTCTGTACCGCGGATCTTTGACTTTAGGAATATCTACATATGTATATTCCCTGTCAGGAACCGGGAACATATTATTAATATTGATCACAGCATAGTTGCCCACCTTTATAAAATCCAAACCATTTTTCATCCGTTCATGTTTTTCTTTAAAAGAGGATAGCGGCGCAAAATACTTTACATCATTTATATATAAAATAATGCCAATATATTTCCTTTCATTACACTGCCCTGGCTGTTTATTGTGAAACAGATGCGGGGCAAAGGGCACAAGATAATCTATATATCTCGGATTAACTTCATATAGCTCTATAGCCATCTTTTCCTCCTGTAAAAAGGGGGCGGAAAATCCGCCCCCACTGTTAGATTCGCGCTTTGAGTGGCGAAACACTCGCTTATAACTGTCTCGCTTAGGGCTGAGATATGCCCACTCATAACTGTCTCTGTTAAAGGTCGAGATATACCTGCTGTTAAGCCAAAGGCATTAACCTATATTTAGTATACTCAAATAACCATCAAATAGCAACCGCATTTTTAGATTATTTTTAAAATACAATCGGCGAAACCAGATTCCGCAGCAGCGCCACCACGCTCCACCCCGCGATGGCGCTGGTGCTGGAATAGATATCCACCACTGCCTTCACCCCGTGGATCTCCGCGGTGATCTTGTGGTCATCCCCCGTCATCCCAGGCACGCTGACAATGGAAAACTTTGTGTTCTCTGTCCCCGCTGTGGCCAGGGAAGCTGCCACCGACACATTGACCTTGGTGGGAAGAAGCCGGATAGCCTCTTTTGTGTTGCCGGAAAATACTTCCGTCTCTTCTTTAGCCTCCATGAGCCCCTCCTGGAATACAGGCGTGTTTTCCAGGGACTTGGGCCCTTTGTGAGTCACCATCTCTGTGTTCACCTGGCCCATGAGGGACACGGTCCGCAGCACATCGAAACCGCCGATGGCCCCGGAGGCAATGTGGACTCTCGTCCCGTTTTCCCTGGCCACGGACTGGATATGCTCATAAAATTCCTCATCGGCAAAGGCCCCGATGGACAGCACCACCAGATTGGCGCCTGATGTCAGAACCGACTCCGCTATGTCCTTCACCAATTGTACGGAAGCCATCTCCGCCACATAGTTCGGCTTCGTCTCCAGCAATTCCTGGATGGTTTTACACACCGGACAGCCGGCCTTGTCTGCCATGGCCTGGGCCTTTCCCGGATCTCTTCCCAGGACTCCCACGATCTCATACTCCGGCAGAAGCCCGTTACACCACCCATCCATCACGATGTTTCCCAAAAATCCGCAGCCTGCTATGGCAAGCCTTTTTTTATTACTGCCCATTTTTAATACTCTCCTTCCTATTATACGGGATGACCGCGCCGCGGCTCCCTTTCCCGAAACAAAAAGCACTCCTGCTCGATCACCTTCCCCTCAGCCGCTATCCGGTCGATGAGGGGCTGCAGAAGAGGTTCCTTCATATCTTTCAATTCCCTCCGGGATGACGGCTTCATCTCCAGAGCATACTCCTGATACCTTTCATACTGCTCCACATCCATCTGCCAGGGCCGGATCCGCGGAAAAATGTTGGTTCTGATATAGCGGAAAATCCTGACGCCGCCGTAATCCAGATCTCCTGTGTGCCAGTATTCGATTTCCTGCCCGGCCTGCCTGGAGGGCTCCAGGACCTCCCTTTCCAGTTTAACCAGAAAATCCCTCTCCAGCGGGGAGAAAAATCCATGGCAGAACAAGATCAATGTCCCCTGCTCATAGGGCATGGACATGTAGTTGGCTTTGTTTTCCACTGTAATGATCTTTCTGATCTCCTGCTTTCGGGATATCTCCGCGTTTTTCAATGTCTCTGTGTTCAGCACCGCTCCATAAGGGAACTGGGACAGATCCACCTCCCGGCCTGCCAGCACAATCTTCAGCTCCCCTTTCAGCTCCATCTCCTGGGAATAGGTTTCCAGATACATCTGAGAAAGAACCTGCTGGTCTTTCATGGCCTTGTCAGCCATGGGGTGATAGTCCTTCCCAATGCTGACGACCCTGGCCTTCAATGTCTCTTCAAATACTTTTGAACCGCCCAGATATTGGCTGCTGAAAATCCTCACGTAAACCGGTTCTTTCAGGTTCTCCAAAATATTGAGGCACCGAAACAGCAGAACGCCGGGGCCGGACAGATGATCCGGGTATTTCCCCTTATCAATATCCCGGAGCAGATCCTCATAGTAGGCCCGAAGCCAGGGAGACTCTGCCTGGGCTCCATAAGCGCTGACACAGTTCCACGCCTCCTCCAGGATGCTTTTCTCTGAACGTTTTCCTTCTATCTCATAGAACCGTTCCATGTCCCTGAGATTGTAAGTGATCTTCTCCACATCAGATCCGCCGCTGAAATATTTTACCCGGATCAGCCCCTGTTCCTCCAGTTCTCTGATCTCGGAGAGCAGTTCTGTCTTGCCGGCAGCGTCAAAATGCTCTTGCTGGATCTTAAGACTCTTATTTCCGGTCTTCTCCTGTCTCCAGTCGCTTCTGGTGGTTCTTCCCTCATACTTTTTCAGAATCCAGTCCAGAATATGGTACCTGGGGCCTGGCCCCTGATCTGCCGCCTGGCCTTTGCTCCTGTTCTTTCCCGCCGTCTTCCTTCTGCTTTCCACTCCGCCATGCCCTCCGCTGTGCTCGGATCCCTGGTTCCAGCCTCACCTTCTGTCTCAGCCCCCATGCCGTTCCGCACTGGCTTTCGGCCCGCCGTAATCCGCCTGTCTCCTCCGCCCTTCCCAGTCTCTACTCCTCTTCCTCAGTATCCTCTCTCAGCCGCCCGAACTCCACCTTCTCAAACTCCTGGATGGAGATGGATTTCTTGTTGGGATTGGCGAACACAAAGATCTTGTCCACGGTCTCCAGATAATTCTGGATCTTGTCATTGGTGGCGCTTATAAGGGCCTGGAAGCCCAGCCCACGGATCAGCTGGATACAGCTGGCCACCTTCTCCCCATCCATCTTGGAAAACGCCTCGTCCAGCACCACCAGCCGGATGGTGGGATTCCGGATAAGCCCTGGCTTCAGATCGATCTTGTAGGCCTGGGCAAAGCTGGCAAGAAGGGCCACATAGAGAGGATTCTGCCCCTCCCCGCCGGAATTCTTCTTGATCATCTTGCTTAAGCGGATCTTGATAACCTCATCCTGGTTCTGGATCAGCTGCTGCATGTCAAAGGAGAGATAAGTCCGGTAATCCGCGTACTTGTCCATGTTCCGCTTTGCCTCCTCCAGCTCATCCGCCGTGGCGTTTTCCGGCGGGATGAAGATGCTGATCAGATCATTGATCATGGCACCGTAGTGATTCTCGTGCTCCACGGTGAACATGTTCAGCTGGTTATCGATTCCGATGTTCAGCTCTGACGGGTTGATCTCCAGGGCCTCGTCCATAAACATGTCGTAGTACTGTCCGTCCGGCCCCTTGTTCTTTCCGATAAAGAACTGGTACTTATCCTTTCCGAAATCCAGCCTGCTGATGATCCGGTTCAGCTCATCTTTCCGCTGCAGGGCCTCCTTGATGGCGCTGCGGATCTTGTACATGAAATCATCTTTAAAATGCTCTACCGCCGTCCGGGCCTGTTCTGCCGCCCGAACCCGGAATTCCTCCAGACGCTCATCGTTCAGATGATCCAAAAGCTCCTGATATTCTCCGTTGTCCTCCGCCGTGGGGGAAAAATTCCGGTTCTGCCAGGTTCTTAAATACCCTGTCCGAAGCTCCACCAGGCGGTTCATCTCCTGCTGCCGCTTCTCCTCTGCCCTGCCTGCCTTTTTAAGATAGTCATCTCGAAGCTGGTCATACCGCTGGCCGGTTCTGGAAGACAGGATCTTTTTAAGCTCCTCCTCCAGCTCCTGATCGGCTGTAAGATTCCGCTCCTTCTCCACAAGCTCTTCATTCAATGTCACCAGGTTCTTCTTTTCCTGGTTCTGGTCCCGCTCCAGATCATCCGCCTTCCTCTGGAGCTGGCTCGCCACCGCCTTCTTCTGATCGCAAAGGGTCTGTATGGCCTGGCGGTCCTTCTTCCACTGGTCCACGTTCTGGGACAGCAGTTTCTCCAGCTTTGCCTTAAGCCTGCCCTGCTCTGCCCGCTTTCCCTTGTAAGCGATCATATCCGCCTTCCACTCCAGGTAGACTCCGATCTCCTGATCCAGATGCTTTAATCCCAGAACCCGGTCCCCGTCTTTCACAATGGCCTGCTGGGGTTCCATGGCTTCTTTCAGATCCTCCAGCGTCTTCTCCAGAAGCTTGATTCTCTGCCGGACGCTGTTCTTTCCAATATAAGCGGAGGTGGTGTACAGGGACGGGTTGATGTGCTGGATCCGGTAATTGTGGTACAGCACACAGCTTCTGGTGATTCCCACCCTGTGTTTTCTCAGCTCATCCACGTCCCCGCATTTCATCACCCGGCCAAGGAGAAAGTTGACAAATGCCTGGGCATAGTCGCTCCTGGCCTCCACCTCCTCTGCCAGGGAGCCTTTTTCCACCTGGTGGCGGTCCGCCAGCACCCGCTCTGTGTCCAGCACTGCCACCCGGTAAAATTTCTCCTTGTCCATGTCCTCGTAGATCTTCATGGCCGTCCTGGCGTACTTTGGCTCCACGATGACAGAAAGCTTGTTGGACCCCATATATCCCTCCACCGCGTCGCGCCAGCTCTCGTCCCGGATCTCCAGAAGGTCCGCGAGGATCTCCACATTAACGCTTTTTCCCGTCTCCTGGTAAAGACGGTTTTGTAAAATGGTTCTGGCCTGCTCCAAATCTTTCGGATATGCTTTGCTTCCCGCCTTCAGCTGGGTCAGCTCCTCCTGGGCCTGGCTCAATTTCTTCCTCAGATCCCGCAGTTCGCCCTGGGCGTTCTGCCGCTGCTTTTCCACATCCTTGCGGACTTCCTCCAAGTCCCCTTTCAGCCGCTTTAACTCCTCCTCGGTGATAGCGCCCTGCTCGAAGGCCTCAATATCCCACAGGGTCCGGTTGGAGACACTGTCCTCAGCCTCCCAGGTCTTTAAGGCATTGGCTGTCTGCTCCCACCTGGCCCTGCTGCTGCCTAACCGCTCCACCAGGGCGTTGAGGGCCTCCAGCTGCTCCCGCAGCTGGTCATAGCCAGTCATGGTGATCCGCCGCAAAAGCTCCTCGCTCTCCTCTGTCAGCTCATTGATGGCCTGCTGCTCCCGCTCCATGTCCTGGATGGCCTTTTTCCCGTTGTCCTCCAGCACCCGGATCTTGTCCTGGCACTCCGACACCTTAAGCCTTCCCTGAAGAATATCCAGCCTGCGGCTGTAGTACTCATAGGCCCGGATCTTTTTCGCCACCGCCTGGACCTCCCCATGCTGGCCGCAAATCTCCTTCAGCTTCTCGATCTCCCGGCAGGTGTCCTCGATCTTCTGGCGCATCCGCCCATACTCCATGACGCTCTGCTGCATATCCTCAATGTGGATATCCTGCTCCATGCAGATATATTCTTTCACAAATTCCTCCAGCTTGATGTTCATCCGGAAGGGGATGGCCCGCTTAAACAGCAGAGGGAATTTCTCCGAATCCAGGCCTCCTAAATATATGTCATAGAGCTGCTTGCGGAACCGCTCGTTGTGAGAACCAAAATAACAGTTTTCTTTAGAAAAATTGTCTAAAAGCCACTCCTTAAGCTCCCTTGTGGACATGGGACGCCCTTTGTCCCCGGTCCGGTACTCATGATCCGGTATGGGGCCTTTATGCCAGAAAAACATCTTGCCGATCTCATTGGAAGCGGTTTCCACGTCAAAGGCCACGCCGACGCACTGGCATTCTCCTGTGTCCGTCCTTTTCAGTTCCAGGACAATGGTGCTGGAGAAATTATGGTTCCTCAAGTAAGAGAAATTGTTGTCCTCCCCGATATTTACCATGCCCCGGAGATACTCGATCAGGTTCCTGTCCGAGTCGTCGGCTGCCGCCTTGTTGAAGAACCCTCTTCCGTCGGTGTTGGCGTAGAGCACGATCTGCATGGCGTCGATAACCGTGGACTTGCCGCTCCCCGAGTGTCCTGTAAAAAAGTTGATCCCTTCATGGAAGGACAGGGTTTTATGCCGGATATAGTGCCAGTTGTTCAGGCAGATCCTGGACAGGGCCTCAAACCTCTGACTCGTCATCTTCCTCATCTCCTTCCGTGTAAGTCTCGATCAAAGCCCGCACATCGTCCCCCATAAGCACCACATTGATGGTGGGGTAGATCACCATCCGACACTGCCCGTCCATCTCCTCCAGGATATCCAGGGGCTCGATAAGCTGATACCGTTTCAGCAGGGCGATGGATCTTCGGATCTCTGTCACGGACGGCTGCTTTTTTAAAAGTCGGTAGCTTCCCAATTTCTCGTGGATGTCCCCCAAAGAAGTGATGGCATTGACCGATGTGGACACCGCCGACATCTGTTCGTCATAGATCAGCTTCAGGATCAGGATATACAAGGTGGTCAGCTTGGACAGCTTCTCCCCGATCACCTGCTCTCCCCGGATATAGATAACCCCCATCTGGCTGTTCTCTATGACTTCTATATCCATGATGGCAAAATATGCCTTGATAAATTCCATGTGCTTGCCGCACTGATAATACTCCCGGTTCACCTGATACCGCTTTGTCTTTTTGTCATACCGCCTCTCCAGCAGAAAAGTCTGCCGGTACAGAGATTGTATGGACTCTGTCACTTTCCTCTGTTCCTCCGGCGGCAGTTCTTCGTAATAATTGATCATCCTCTGTGTCCCTTTCTCTCAAATATCAGACCGGGGTACCGAAACCTTCCGTTGTCCACCATCTCTGCCGCCTCTTCCCTGACCCGGTAAGGGCTGTCCTTTCGGATCGCGTTGTCATAGGCGAGAACCAGTTTTTCGAAATCCTCCTCCGTAGATACGGTACCCGCCTTCACTTCCAGCCTTCCGCCTTCCATCCGCTCCAGGATAAATTCGTTGATCTCTTTCCTGCTGTACCGGTTCCGGATCTTGTTCAGTTTCAGGATCTCATCCCCGGTCAGCTCCTCTTCCTCCTGATCCGGCGTCAGGCTCTCCATAAAGTCCGCTTTCAGCCTCCGCCTCTTGTAAAGGGATTTTTCGGAAATGACGCTCATCTGGGAGAGATTCATCAGAGCGCTGATCCGCTCCGCCTCCCTGGCCTGCTCTTCCTTTCCCTCTGTCTCCGATAAATGGTTTAAGAGCCGGATCACCAGCCCCTTCATGTTGTCCTCCCGGTTTAACAGATAGTTCAGCCTTGTGACCGTGGCCCTGATATACCGGGTGTGCTCCCGGTCCATGTTGATGATCCGGTGCTCAATGTCGTCAAATCCCCTCTCGATCATGTCGATCTGCTTCACCAGGTCCTCCACCTGGATATCCAGGCCCCGAAGCCGCTTGTTCCGCTGGCACACCCGCAAAAGCCATGGCTGGTCCTGCCGCATCTCCCCCAGCCACCGTTTGATGTCCGTCTTATACAAATAAAAGTTGTCCGATGTCTTTAAAATGTGATATTTTTTCCGGACGATCTCCTCCACATATCCATCCAGATGTTCTTTCAAAAGATCCCCGTACATGTCCTGCTCCAGAAGACTGCCGAAAAATTTGTCCATGTTGTGGAGCATGTCCTGGAGGGTCTTGTTCAGCTTTCTGGTGTTCACAAGGGCTGTTTTCAACAGGGAGATATTGGAGCGGGGATCATTTTTAAACGCGAACAGGATGCCGTATACATTTTGAATATACACCTGGGTCTCGTCCTCATCTTCCCCGGCCAGATGGGCAAAGGCATCTACAAACACGGCCGCGTAGTCGGGGATAACGATGTTCACCGTCATGGCGCTGTAATCTTCCACTTTCCTCAGCCACCCGGTACGCAGAAGCCAGTTGAGGATCCTGGTGGACAGCGGCTCCAGCATATCAAAGTCATCCTCCGCCTCCTCCTGCTCCAGAGTCACCTTCTGCTTGGTAAAATAGTCGCTTAAGGTCTGGATACAGATCTCCCGGCTGAGGTAGTAGTTGCTGTACTGGTACTCCTCATTGACCTGTAAAAGAGCGTCGATATAGATCTGTCTGTTTCTGGAGCGGAACAGGCTCCAGAAAGATTCCGGTATCTCTAAAAACTGATTTGCCATCTTATGCCTTTCTTGCGCTTGGTGTTACCGGTTTTATCGGTTTTGAGCCGGCAGAACCGCTTTTGGGACTGCCTGGCCTTATAACCGCCTGTCTGACAGAGTCCAGACAATCCGTGTATCATACAGTATAACACAAATTCCCGGTTTTGGCGATGTTTTAACCAAGCAAAAAGGAAGCGGGGCCATGACATGTTTTTGTCACAGTTCCGCTTCCTTTTATTTAATTTCTCTGTCCGTCCAGCGATTTTCCTACTGAAGTTCCCAGCTCTTGGTCACATGAACTTTTCCGCTCTTTTGCCGGTAATAGCACCATCCCAGGCAGACGATTAAAGCCAGGATGGTGGCGATACTTAATCCAGACGCCATGGGAAGGATTCCCACAAAATACATGATGATGATCCATTTCCATGTGAAAACAGAGCGCGGCGGCAAAAAGTTTTTGTGATTTCGCCTGCGGCTATTGGTAGGATTCCTTTTAGAGGTCATACTCCTCTCCGCCCCGTGTAAACAAAAAGGCGCATGGTTTACAATTTACTGTTCCATGCGCCTTTACGCTGTTATTTTGATATTATAATCCCCGCTTCAATTTCTTCCACTTCTTCAATCGTTAATCCTGTTCCACTGGCAATTTCTACAAATGATAGTTTTCCCATTTCCAATAAACGCTTTGCTGTTTCAACATCAGCGTCATGTCTTTCGCTTCTGATAAATGATTTCATAATCCGTTCTTCATCAAATAAACTCATCATAATCGTAACAACCTCCTCTTCCCTGATGACGTGTTTTATCACAGTTCCGCTTCCTTTTAGAAGTCAGTGTATACTGGATGGTATACACTTGTTTGGATTAGGGCGCGAAAAAGACACAAAACGCTATTCGGAATAAATGGATTGCGTTAATTTCCTAAAATATTGTCTGATTTCTGCTTTTTTTCTCATCTGTATTATAATAATTTAGTTCTGTTTTTTCAATAACTTTTCTAAAAACTCTACCTGATTCTTCAAATTTGTCGTGACTTCCTACGAAATTCAATTGACTTTTCATATATATGCATATAAAATTAAATTGTTATTTTGTGCCATATGTACGATTGGGCTGATTCGTGATTGAAGCCCGCAAACCAGTTCCTAAGCAATATGGCTGAAAGAAAGTTTATATGGAACAAAAGAATCTTATTGATAATTTGGAGGTAAACTATGGCTTACACAATGTTAGACAATGGGACCATCAGGAATAGAAATCACGTACCGGATTCCCTGGAAGGAGCGGCTCTTTCTTTTATCAGAGAGTGCTGTGAGGGACTTCGGTTTGACAAAAGCAAGGCAATATCAAGAGAGTGTGACAAACTCGACTTTGATGGCACCAGCCTTAAAGCCGGACAGATTCCTTTTAATATGGAAAAAGATATAGATCGATTGTGCCTTGAAAACGCGGTAGACCGTTTCCTGAAATCAGGAAAAAAGGAAGACGCGTTTGATGTATACTTCTGCTACCTTGAGATGTTTGTTGGAGATTATGAGAAAACCAGAAGAATGATAGAGCTCTTATCGGAGTTTGAAGCTAATGGAAGCGGTCTTTTGATGAAACACAGGGATCATTATTCACATTCGGTTTATGTATTTGTTTTAGGTTTGGCAATTTTTGAAGCAAACAAAGTATACAGGGAAGATTATCAGAAGTATTATGGTATTCCGGATGAGCATGAGGCAGCCGCCCACTATCTTCAGTATTGGGGATTAAGCTCCTTGTTCCATGATATCGGATATCCGTTTGAACTTCCGTTCGAACAGGTATGCTCGTATTTTGAAGTAAATAAACATAAACGCGCGGAAAAGATTACATACATCGGTGTCGACGGAAAAGAGTTTAAAAAGGATTCTCCTACAATTCCGTTTTTATCGTACAACAATTTAAGCAAGCTGACAGATCTTGATCAGACGGTCGCGGACGCCGTATCATTTGCGATTAAAAAAGAGATATCAAATACAGACGCTCTCTTCGCGTACTTACTGTCAGAAAGCAGGATGGGAAAAGAGTATGGTATCAATGAAGAACAGATGCTGGGATATTTACAAAATAAGCCAACGCGGCCGGATATGTTTTCTTCCTTCATGGATCACGCGTATTTCAGCGCTACGCTTCTTTTTAAAAAATTGTTTGAAGAATTAAGATGCGTAAAGTATGAAAAGATACCAAACACCTTTTACTGTCAGGCTGTGCTCGATTCACTTACAGCCATACTGATGCATAATAGTCTGTACAAATTCTGTATCGCGAATCCAAAGATGGATCCGGAAAAAGAAGGAATGCATATCTGGTATAAAGGAAACGGCAATAAACCTTTAAAGGCAGAATTACATCCCCTTGCCTACATGCTTATGCTCTGCGATGAATTACAGTGTTGGGACAGGACCGCGTATGGCCGTAATTC
>CAJUSJ010000110.1 GCA_910588865.1 uncultured Lachnospiraceae bacterium | reverse complement strand
ATAACATATGTAACCCAAAATATCAAAATTAATTTATTTAAGTCGTTTACTATAAGTGTTTTGTCCATCCCGGAGAGAACGGTACTTTTTAGGCGTGACACCTTTATATTCCCTGAATTTCCTTATAAAGTAACTAAAATTATCAAATCCCACAGAAAGCGCGATTTCAGAAACCGGCGCTTCTGATCCTGACAGCATTTCACAGGCTTTTTCTATTCGGTATTCATTGATAAAACCCATGGGCGTCTTACCAATTTCCTGTTTAAAATAGCGGCAAAAATAGTTAGGACTCATAAAACATATTTGGGACAAGGTCTGTAAAGGTATCATGTCCCCGTAGTTCATGTGAATATACTCGATGACCTGCTTTAATTTATTTAAGGAATCTTTTCCCTTGGAGGACAAGGTATTTTCCAGAAGATAATCGGCCTGAAAAAACAGTTCTATCATATGGAGTATGTGCAGCTTGATGCTTAAAAGGGCGCATGTGGGGAGGGTGTGGTAGAGCTTTATGATTTCCCGCATATGGAACAGGATCTGCCTGTGGTCTTCTGGTGAAAAGGCGGAGCAGAAGGTTGGAAACAGCAGGGCTCCATTGGTGATGGGGCGGATAAAATTGTGCTGACAGGCATCGTACAACGCGAAATCTAGAAATCCGGGGTTAAAGACCACGGCATGGTGCAGGGATTCTCCCACGGATTTGATCTCGTGAAGTTCCCCGGAATTGATGAAGCAGAACTGGCCGGGATTTAAAATAAAGGGTTTTCCGTGTATGGTTAAGTTAAGAACCCCATGTTCCGCGTATACCCATTCCATCTCTTGGTGCCAGTGCTGTGACACGAAATAAAACCCGTCTTTGTCATGGTGGGAATACACCTGCAGGGGAAAGACGGAGGTGCCGTGGGTCTTGTCTTCATGATAGGCTCGTGACATATCTACCAACTCCTGAATCGTAATATTGTGTTATTATCTAATAAAATTATGCAAGCAATCAATGCCCTGTTCCAGTATACTAAATTCACCAGAGAAAAACAAGCGAGGTGAAGGAAAAATGGTAAAGGAAAAATGGTGGAAGAGCAGTGTGGTCTACCAGATTTATCCCCGGAGCTTCTGTGACAGCAATGGGGACGGAATCGGCGATCTTAACGGCATTCACTCGAAACTGTGGTATTTGAGGGAGCTTGGCGTTGATGTGATCTGGCTGAGCCCGGTCTATGCTTCTCCCAATGCGGATAATGGCTATGATATTTCTGATTATTATGGGATATCACCGGAGTATGGCTCAATGGAAGATATGAAGGCTCTCATATTGGAATGTAAAAATTGTGGTATTAGAGTCATCATGGATCTTGTTGTGAACCATACCTCTGATGAGCATCCGTGGTTTGTGGAAGCGAAAAAATCAAGGGATAATCCATACAGGGATTATTATATCTGGAGAAAGGGCCAGGCAGGGGGTCCGCCTAATGGGCTGAAATCGGGCTTTGGCGGCAGCGCGTGGGAATATTCGGAGGAAACGGGGGAGTATTATCTGCACTTCTATCACAAAAAGCAGCCGGATCTGAACTGGGAGAATGAAGCCATGCGAAAAGAGATCTGGAAAATGATGAATTTCTGGATTGATATGGGTATCGGCGGTTTTCGCATGGATGTGATTGATGTTATTGGAAAAATCCCGGACCAGGAGATTAAGGAGAACGGGCCCAGGCTTCACCAATATCTCCAGGAAATGAACCGGGAAACCTTTGGGGATAAGAATCTGATGACCGTGGGGGAATGCTGGGGAGCGGATATTGAGAATGGAAGTTTGTTTTCGGATCCAGACCGGAGGGAGCTGGATATGATCTTTCAGTTTGAGCAGATGCTGGCGGACCAGGTTCCGGGAAAGCAGAAGTGGGATTTGAGACCCCTTGAATTGAGGCGGTTAAAGCAGGCTTTCGCGAAATGGCAGCAGGCGTTGGACGAAAAAGGGTGGAACAGCCTTTTCTGGAACAGCCACGACCTTCCGAGAATCGTTTCCAGATGGGGAAATGACAGAGAGTACCGGGTACAGTCCGCTAAGATGCTGGCCACCGTGCTTCATGGAATGAAGGGAACCCCTTATATTTATCAGGGGGAGGAAATCGGGATGACCAATTATCCGTTTTCAGGTATTGAGGACCTTGTGGATGTGGAGTCTGTCAATCTGTATCATGAACGGAAGCGGGCAGGGTATCGGGAAGAGGATATTATGAAATCCCTTCGGGCCAAGGCCAGGGACAACGCCAGGACTTCTATGCAGTGGAATGGCGGGAGAGAAGGGGGATTTACGGAGGGAACGCCGTGGTACCGGGTAAATCCTAATTACAGGGAGATCAATGTGGAAAGGGCGCTGGAGGATCCGGATTCTATTTTCCATTATTATAAAAAATTGATCCGCCTTAGAAAGGAAGAACCTATATTGATTCAGGGGAGCTTTTTGTTGCTGTGCCCGGAGGATGAAACGGTTTTCGCTTATATGAGGGAGTGGAATGGTAAACAGTGGCTGATCCTTTGTAATTTTTATGAAAATCCGGCAGGGTTTTCTTATTCTGGAAAGGGCAGGGTGATTCTGTCTAATTATGAACAGGACCCTGTGGTGGGCCTGGAGCAGGTGAAGCTGCGGCCATATGAAGCCATTGTCTGTGAAATTATATAAGCGATCTGTAAAATGAAGGAGGAAGAGAGAATCATGACAAAGGAAGAACGTTATTGGGCGTGCGCCCAGGAGCTGTTAAAGTTGGTGGGCGGAAAAGAAAACATTATCAGCGCCGCCCACTGCGCCACCAGGCTCAGGCTGGTTTTGAAAGATGAGTCAAAGGCGGATGTGGATGGAATCCTGAAGGTGGATTTGGTGAAGGGCCAGTTCGCCAACGGAGGCCAGTTTCAGATCATTATCGGCAGCGGTACGGTAAATGAGGTTTATAAACGTTTCATCGAAGCAGGGGGGATCGCGGAAGCTACCAAGATTTTGACGCCTCTTCTCACGGTTATGGTTACGGGATTCGTTACGTTTACCCTTGTGGGCGGGATCATGAGGACCGCTGGCGATATGCTGACAAACAGCTTTGTGTGGATGCATGATACTTTAGGCATTGTGGGCGGCATGGTTTTGGGATTTTTATATTCTCCTCTCACTATGACAGGTATGCACCACAGCCTGCTTCCGGTGGATATCCAGATGGTCGCGGCCGGGGGTTCTTTCCTCCTTGCCATCGCGTCCTGCAACAATGTGGCTCAGGGCGGCGCGACTCTCTGTGCCATGGTCCGGACTAAGGATAAAAAATTAAAGAGTGTCGCAGCGACTTCTGGTGTATCCGCTATGCTGGGCATTACGGAGCCTGCCATGTTCGGGGTGAATCTGAAATTGAAGTATCCCTTCTATGGAGCCATGATGGGTGCCGCTCTGGGAGGCGGGTATGTTACCTTGACAAATGTTTTAAATACCGCTCCCGGAACTGCCGGAATTGTAGGGTTTGTCTGTGTGCCGGCCTCCAGTATGCTGAACTTTTTGATCGGCACGGCAATTTCCATTGGGGCAGGATTTATTTTTACGTACATTCTCTCAAACCTGAAAAAATTCAACAAGGAGCTGGAGAAAAAGGAAGACTCCCCGGAAGATAAAACAGACAGGACACGGGAGGCTGTTATGACGGTAGAAAAAAATGTGATTTGCAGTCCCCTTACCGGAACAGCGATTCCCATGAGCCAGGTGCCGGATGGGACCTTTGCCGCTGAAGTGTTAGGGAAGGGAATGGCCGTGATCCCTTCGGAGGGGAAGGTGGTGTCGCCTTGTGAGGGCAGGATCTCCGCGTTGTTTGACACAAAGCACGCCATCGGTATTACCACGAAAGAGGGGACGGAGCTGCTGATCCATGTGGGCGTGAATACGGTAGAGCTTAAGGGAAAGTATTATGAGGCCCATGTGGCACAGGGGGATGAGGTAAAGCCGGGGCAGTTGATTCTCACGTTTGATATTCAGAAAATTCAGGAGGCAGGTTATCCTGTGGTAACTCCCGTGATCATTGCCAACACGGAGGCTTATAAAAGTGTGGAGGGCTTAAAGACCGGTGAGATTCACTGTATGGAGCCTCTTATGAAACTGGAGGAACAATAATGGCGGATAAGAAGATCGTATTTTTGGACATTGACGGGACATTTACGGTTCCGTTGGAAAGGCCCACAGAGCTTGCGGCAAAGGCGGTTCGGGAGGCCAGGAAAAACGGACACAGGGTTTTGATCAGCACAGGACGTAATATGCCTATTGTAAGCAGAGATGTTTTGGAGGTAGGGTTTGACGGCGTGGTGGCCAGCGCTGGCAGGTATATAGAGATTGGCGAAAAAGTGGTCCGGGACAGTGTGCTCCCGGAGGAGACGATCCAGAAGTGTCTGGAGGTTTTCCATAAATTCGGAATCTACTGCCGCATAGAAAGCCGGGAGGGGATTTATATTGACAACAGGCTTCAGGAGATCCTCGCCAGCGCCTCGGCGGATTTGTCTAATTCGGAGCTGATCCGCATGAAGAAGGAACTGGCTACTGACTCGGGGGTAAAGCCTTATAGGGAATATCCCCGCGGGGGGGCGTATAAGCTGGGATTTATCTGTACTGATCTGGCTGAGCTTGAAAAGACGAAACCTTATCTGGAGAGGGAATTTCACTATGTGGTACACCCTTATGCCAAGGATGCTGACTGCTATAACGGGGAGATCATACGGAAGGACATGGATAAAGGGGAGGCCATGAAACGTGTCTGTGAGTATTATGGGGCGGATATGGCGGATACCATTGCCTTCGGCGACAGCATGAATGACCTGCAGATGTTAGAAGCCGCCGGGGTCGCCGTGGTTATGGGAAATTCCAGCCAGGAATTAAAGGACAGAGGGGATGTGGTCTGTGAGAGTGTTGAGGAGGATGGCGTTTATTATGAATTTAAGAGGATGGGGTTGATTTAAAATTTACCGGAAACGGGTCGATTTGCCTTGGGGCGGATTGGCCTGTTTCTTTTTGGGGATTCTTATGTTGAGAAAGTTTCTCAATACCGCCGTGCCGCGAAAATTGACAGGAAATGACAGGTAATGTTATACTGTATGGCAAGGTTAGTCATATCTAACCACCATAACCGCTGTGGAATACCTTTGAGTGAAACAGGCGGGAGGGATTGGAGCGTGATAGGGAAATGGAGGAGATGTGGGGCCGGAGACAGCCGGCAGGGGCACAGGAGAATTACCAGAGAACGAAAATGCGGGAAGAGATGATTTTCCGCAAGTTAAAGGAAAAGGGATGCAGGATCACAAGGCAGAGGCAGATCCTTTTAAATATTATTTTAAAGGAAGAGTGCGGCAGCTGTAAGGAGATTTACTATAAAGCGAGAAAAGAGGATGCCAGGATGGGCGCTGCCACGGTATACCGGATGATTAATCTGCTGGAGGAGATCGGGGCCATCAGCAGAAAGAATATGTATACCATTCCTGGCCCTGCTCCGGTTAAGGCGGACGGAGGGGAGCTGATCTGCAGCGTCTGGCTGGACGACAACACCGCCCGCCGTCTTTCGATTGATGAGTGGTATCTGGTGACAGCGGAAGGACTCAGGGTCCGGGGCCATATTGAGGACCAGAATGTGACAAATATTATGCTGTCCCCCTGTTCGGAAGAAGAGATGTGATTCTGTAATCGAGAGAATTTCTCAATAAGGAAAAACTGATGGAAAGCGGGTTCTCCAGACCTTATAATGAGACCGAGGAGGGTTGTCATATGAAAAATCACAAATTTTGGGCATGGGCCGCGGTGATCTGTATGGTTATGACATTCTACACCGGTTACAAACACAAATAGTTACTGTTCACGGGGGGACATCTTCTTGTCCGGCTACGCCAGACAAGAAGCATCGGGCGTCCGCCCGATGTGGAAAACTGGACAAAAATAGTCTTACAAGCGAGCTTGACGTCTGTTTTTGTCCGGTTTTCCCCGCCCCGTGAGCTGTAACCACAAATAAGCGAAGGAGGAATTACTTGCTATGATGGACTTGTTAGGAAAATTGGACGTTAAAAGGACAGGGATCTTTGCCGCCGGGGTGCTGTTCGGCACGGCTGGGGTTAAGGTGTTGTCCAGTAAGGACGCGAAAAAGGTATATGTTTCCTGTACCGCTGCCGTGCTTCGGGCGAAGGAGTGTGTCATGAGGACTGTCAGTGTGGTTCAGGAGAACGCTGAGGATATTTATGCCGAGGCCCTGGAGGTCAATGAGAAGAGGGCGGCGGAGGAAATAGACTTTGAGGATGAGAGTCAGGGGGAGGATGATTTTAACGAGACCCCGGCTATGGAATCATGAGGTTTCGAATCCTCCATGAGATAAAGGGGCGGATGAGGATCCACATCTTTTGCGGGCAATTGTCCTGCAGGGAGGCGGATATCCTTCAGTACGGCCTGTCAATCCAGCCTTCCGTCACCATGGCAAAGGTCTACGAGAGGAGCCGGGACGCGGTGATCTGCTACAGGGGAGAACGAGATGACGTGATAAGTGTCCTTCAGCGTTTTTCTCACAAGAGGCAGTGGGCTCCGGACCATGTATGGCAGAATTCCGGGAGGGAGGTAAACCGTTACTACCAGGATAAGCTGGTGTGGAAGACATGTATGCGCATGACAGGAAAGCTGTTTCTCCCGGCGTCGGTGAGGGCCGCTGCTGTCTGCTGCCGGTCTGTCCGGTTTATCTGGAAGGGTGTCTGCACCCTGTGGGGAGGGGGGATGGGGGGTTCTGTTCTGGACGGAACCGCCATCGCCGTATCTCTTCTGCGCCGGGATATGGACACAGCCGGGTCGGTGATGTATTTGCTGGGTATTGGGGAGATCCTGGAGGAGTGGACCCACAAGAAGTCTGTGGACGACCTGGCCCGGAGCATGTCCCTGAACATCAGCCGGGTGTGGCTGTTGGAGGACGGGAAGGAAGTCCTGGTGGACGTGGAGCGGGTCAGGCCGGGAGACCATGTGGTGCTGCGCATGGGCAATGTGATCCCCTTTGACGGGGTGGTGGTGGAAGGCAACGGGGCTGTGAACCAGTCTTCCATGACCGGGGAGGCCCTGCCGGTGCCAAAGGAAAAGGGCGGTTATGTGTATGCGGGAACCGTGTTGGAGGAAGGGGAGCTTAGAGTCTGTGTGAAGGAGAGCTCCGGATCCAATAAATATGAGAAGATTGTCCGAATGATCGAGGAATCGGAAAAGCTGAAGTCAAACGCCGAGGGGAAGGCGGCACGACTGGCGGACCGGCTGGTGCCCTACACGCTCCTGGGCACGGCTGGGGTGTATCTCCTGACAGGGAACGCCTCCAAGGCCCTGTCCGTGCTGATGGTGGATTTTTCCTGTGCTTTAAAGCTGGCCATGCCGGTATCCGTGCTGTCGGCTATCCGGGAGGCCGGAACCCATGGAATCACCGTAAAGGGCGGGACGTTTCTGGAGAAGGTTTCCCAGGCGGATACCATTATCTTTGACAAGACAGGAACCTTGACCAGGGCCCGGCCCACGGTGGTGAGGGTGGTGCCCTTTGCCGGGGAAAGCCCGGAGGAGCTGCTTCGGATCGCTGCCTGCCTGGAGGAACATTTTCCCCATTCTATGGCCAGGGCGGTGGTTCACGCTGCCAGTGAAAAGGGGCTTACCCACGAGGAGACCCATTCCAGGGTGGAATACATTGTAGCCCACGGCATTTCTTCCATGATTGACGGGAGGAAGGTGGTCATCGGTAGCTATCATTTCGTGTTTGAGGACGAGGGATGCAGGATACCGGAGGGGCTTGAGGAGCGGTTTGAAGGGCTTCCGGAGGAATATTCCCACCTGTATCTGGCCATAGAGGGGCAGCTGGCGGCGGTGATCTGTATTGAGGACCCGCTGAGGGAGGAGGCTGCCTCGGTGGTGGCGGATTTGAGAAAAGCCGGATTCAGCAAGATCGTGATGATGACCGGGGACAGCCAGAGGATTGCCAGTTCCATCGCTTCCCGGGTGGGAGTGGATGAGTATTACTCGGAAGTGCTGCCGGAGGAGAAGGCGGATTTTGTGAAAAAGGAGCAGGCGGCTGGCAGAAAGGTGATTATGGTGGGGGATGGGATCAACGATTCCCCGGCCCTGTCCGCCGCCGACGTGGGTATTGCCATCAGCGACGGGGCCCAGATCGCCAGGGAGATCGCTGATGTCACCGTGGAGGCGGACAATTTGTCGGGCCTTGTGACCCTGCGCTCCATCAGCAGCGGGCTTGAGGGAAGGATCCGGAAGAATTATGTCTGGATTGTGGGGATCAATTCGGGTCTGATCCTCCTTGGGGTCACCGGAAGGATCCAGCCCACCACCTCGGCTATGGCTCACAATGTTTCCACTCTTGTGATCGGATTAAACAGTATGAAGAATTTGCTTAAAGCGGATGGGAACAATGTATAATAAAAATAAATGGCAGGAGACAGGCGTTCCTGCCATTTGTTTTGGGCAATTATTTAAAAACAAAGGTCCCTGGTTTGGATCAGGCCACGGACTTTGGTGACTTTGGAATACCAGTCTTTCTTGTGAGACAGTTCTTGTTATTCCAGGTTCATCTGGACTTCCGTTACTTTTATCTCATCCTTGTCTAATCTGGAGTCCATCTGCTCCAATCTGACCTCCATTCTGTCTAATGTGGAGTCTGCTTGCTTCAGTCTTTCGCATATAGGCTTGTTTATTTCTTTTACAGTTTCCCTTACGACTTGGGCTATCATTTTCAGATCTATATAGAAAATGGAATTCGTATAAGTTTTTCTTATAGATATGCCCCTGAATCCGAATTGATTCCCAAAGCATAAGGTTCTAAAATAGAGGTAAAGATGATTTAGCTTGCGGACAGGAGGAAAAGGTGAAAGGAAAGATGAACACATATTTTAAGGAAATTAAGAAAAAGTTTGAGAGTCAGCTGGCGGCCTGCGGGGTGGAGTATTTTGACTTTTATCTCATGCACGCCCAGAGCGCCGAGATCTATGAAAAATTTAAGTCCTTCCGTGCCCAGGGCCTGATCCCCTGTACGGCATGACGGTATTGTACTGACGGGTGTCCGAGGCAGAGCGCGATTCCTGATCTGTTTGCCTGCATGAACGCGAAGAAACAGTTCCAGAACTGGAACACGGATTATTATTACAACAGCGTGCACACGAAAGAGGGCAGCCGGGCATCTGATTGTGTGAAATGCGGCAAGTGCGAACACATCTGCCCCCAGCACCTTCCTATCCGGCAGCTTCTTTCGGAAGTGGCTGGTGAATTTGAAAAGTAGAGGAGGAGAGAAAATGAAAGATGTGATGATCTTAACTGGCGCGGGCCAGATCGGTATGGCCATTGCCCGGAGAATGGGCCATGGAATGAAGATTGTGATAGGGGACAAGAGGGAAGAGAACGCCAGGGCTGTGGCGAAAATTATGAATGAGGCGGGCTTTGACGCGGAACCTGTGGTAATGGATTTGTCTTCCCGCCAATCCATTGAGAATCTTATTGGGGAGGCGAAAAAATACGGGGAGATCTCCATGCTGGTCAATGGGGCGGGAGTTTCCCCCAGCCAGGCTTCCATTGAGGTGATTCTGAAGGTGGACTTGTACGGCACCGCCGTTTTGCTGGAGGAGGTGGGCAAGGTCATCAAGAAGGGAGGCGCGGGGGTTACCATCTCCAGTCAGTCCGGCTGGCGCATGCCTGCCCTGACGGCTGAGGAGGATGAACTTCTGGCTACGACTCCCGCCGAGGAGCTGCTGGACCTTCCTATGCTGCGGAAGTCAAACATTGGGGACACCCTCCACGCGTACCAGATAGCCAAGCGGTGCAATGAAAAGCGGGTCATGGCGGAGGCGGTGAAATGGGGCAGGCGGGGTGCCCGCGTTAATGGTATTGCCCCCGGCATTATTGTGACTCCCCTGGCCATAGACGAATTTAACGGCCCCCGGGGCGATTTTTACAAGAACATGTTTGCCAACTGTCCAGCGGGGCGGCCGGGAACCGCTGACGAGGTGGCCAATGTGGCGGAGCTTTTGATGAGCGATCGGGGTTCCTTTATTACCGGTTCCACGTTTCTGATTGACGGCGGGGCGACTTCCAGCTATTTTTACGGGCCCTTGAAGCCTGGGAAATAGAGTGGGGAGGTTTTCGGATTATGGTGAAAGGAGAAATCAGATTATGGCGAAGGCGTTAGTGGCGTTTTATTCAAGGGCGGACGAAAATTATTTCAGCGGAGGCTGCCGATATGTGGAAGTGGGCAACACGGAGAAAGTGGCAAAGATGATCGCTGAGGCGGTAGGGGCGGATTTGTTTAAGATTGAGCAGAAGATTCCTTATGCCGCTGATTATAACACCTGCATCCAACAGGCAAAGGAGGATCTGCGGGCAAAGGCAAGACCGGAGCTGGTCTATGTGCCGGACAGCCTTGAGGAATATGATCAGGTCTATGTGGGTTACCCTAATATGGAGCAAGGTTTTGAGAGTGTATTGTGTGATAGCGTTTGAAAATAGTGGAAAGTAAGAACTGTATACACAAACAGAAAGAGAATAGTGTATGGTGTTGTAGTGTATGGCTTGCAGGAGTAGAGTTCTGGAAGTCAGCTTTTTATGTGGATTTATGAAATGTGATTGTAGAGGAAGTCAAATTTTGCTATAATATGGATGTAGCGTTGTGCTAGATGAAATCAATTTGCGAGGACATATTATGGATGAAATTAAGAGAACTTTTACGAAAGTGGTTGCTATTATAGAAGGTGCAAAAAAGAATGCGTATCAAAAGGTAAACGAAGAATTAATTAATATGTATTGGCATGTAGGGCAATTTATCAGTGAAGAGGCAAAAACAGCATCCTATGGAGATTCGTTTATTGATGAGCTTTCCAGATATATACAAGATGCATTTCCAGGGATAAAAGGGTTTAATCGCCGCGGCCTTTATCGTATGAAACAATTTTATGAAACTTATGCGAATTATGAAAAAGTGTCACCACTGGTGACACAAATAAATTGGACCAACAATCTGCTTATTTTGTCGGGAACAAAAAGCATTGAAGAAAAAGAATTTTATTTGAGATTATGCATACAAGAGAATTATAGTAAGCGTGAGTTGGAAAGGCAATTAGACAGTGCTTATTATGAACGATATATGTTATCGAAAGGGAAAGCACTGCCTGAACGGATAAAGAAAATAAATAATAATCTATTTTTTGATTCCTATGTGGTTGAATTTTTGGATCTGCCAAGTCCTTATAAAGAAAATGATCTTAGGAAAGCATTGATCCTTAAAATGCGGGATTTTATTTTGGAACTAGGAAGGGATTTTACATTTATAGATGAAGAATACAAAGTGCAGGTTGGCGGAGAAGATTATGCGATAGATTTATTGTTTTTTCATCGAGGATTACAATGTTTAGTGGCGTTTGAACTAAAGATTGGAAAATTT
>CAJUSJ010000109.1 GCA_910588865.1 uncultured Lachnospiraceae bacterium | reverse complement strand
TTTTATTGAATTTTCAAGGTGCATAGGCACTTATGCAAGTGCGAAGTTTGAGTAGCTGACTTAAAATCGACATATTATCCTCCGCCTTATGTATGGGACCCAAAAGCTGCCAAAAATCCGCTTTCCACGCTTATGACAGGCTCCGCAGGTACTCTTCGATGCTGCAGTATTTTCCCCCCGCGCTGTCCTGGATATTGGGATCCCGGCACAGCATGAACCTTTCTCTAATGGGGCCGAACCGCTTTTCGATCTGACGGTATTTCTCCGTGTCAGGAACCCTCCTGTAGCGGTTGGAGACCGCTGTATTGCTCCCCCGCACCTCGCACAGGGTACAGTTGTTGTCCTCGGTGTCATAGACCACCATGTCGAACTCTCCGGTGGCAAGCTGCATCTTAAACACCTGGTATCTCCCCGACAGCGCTTTCTCTGTTTCCATGAGCACCATCTCCTCCAGCATCCGCCCCCGGACTTCCATAAGGATCCTCTCTCTAAATTCTTTTTTCTCCATCTGGCTCAAGACAGAGAACCGCTCTCCGTTCAGCAGGTCCTCCAAAAGCATCTGAACCTGGCAGTACCTCATGCCCGGCTGAGTGAAGATCACCTTCTCCACTGCCTCGCCTCCCTGCCTGGTGGTTTCCGACGGACATTCCACGATCAGGTCCAGCGCGACCAGGGCCTCCTTGATCTGCGCCAGCTGGGCCTTCGTGATGCCCTCCGCCTGCTCCGCGCGGCTTCTGTCATTGCGCTGGTTCCACACCGCGATCCTCAGCTCATGAAACGCCGGATTTGACGACGCTGTCAGGAGAAGGAAATTGAGATTCATATTCTCCATGACCTCATTGATCACCCGGATCAGCTCCCCGGCCTCCATAAGGGACCTGAGAGCCGCGAACTGGCTTTTGTCCTTGCTTCCCAACAGGGAACGCTGGATATTGCGGCACACGGCGCTCTCAATATATTCCCTGGTGGATTCCCGGTTCCGAAACAGGGCAAAGGTCTCCTTGTCATCCGAACGGCTGTCGGAAGTCTCCTTGGATTTGCGCAAAGTCCCTCCGTAGCGGATATACTGGTCAATGCTGTCCACATCCAGAAGGCGGCTGTACTCTCTGAAGGGAATAAATGTGGTCCGTATGGTAATGGCCCTGTCAAATAATTCCTGCCGCAGCGCCAGGGCAAAGGACAGGGTGTCTGTCCCTGTCAGCACGATCCGCATCCCCTGAGCGGCGTAGATGTCCGATAAAACCGCCGCCGAATCCACAAAATCGTCCATGAGCGTCACCTCGTCCATGAACACATACCTGTAGCCCTGCTGGTTAAGCCGTTTTAAATCCCGGCTCATGATATCCATATTGTCCGCTGCCGTGGTCTTTATGTAGGCCGCTCTTTTCACCTGCTCCGGCTCCATATCCAGAATCGCCTGCCGGATCAAGGTGGTCTTCCCTGTCCTGCGCAGCCCCAGGACAATACAAACCCTCTCCCCGCCCTCTCCCCGGAGATAGGCCGAAAGCTGCTTATAGCAGTCTCTCTTTTTATCGCTCTCAATATTCCTTGCCATGGCAAGCAGCTCTTCCCCTGTGAGCACATTGGTCTCAAATTCCATCTCAGCATATGCCATGTCAAAACCTGCCTTTCGACCTTCCCCTGAACCGGTTCTCCTTGGTTCCCTTGTCTTCTTCCCCAGCTCCTTAAGCCTCTGCTGCAGTTCCCGGCGGCGGGCGATCTGCTCCTCCACTGTCTCCAAGTCCTCTTCCTTGATATACTGGCTCTTGATCTTTCCGCTTTCTGTCCACTGGCGGTAGTAACGAGTCTTCCCATGGATATTCTTCCTGGAAATATAACCTACGGGCAGTTCCCCGATCTGACGCTCAAGCTCCGCTATCTCATTGACTTTATCTTCCATTTCCACCCAAAACACCTCCGTTTCTCCTGTTTTTATTGTAACCTATCTATACGTATATTGTCAATGAGGTTACGCGGAAAACCCTGCGGCGCGTTCACGGCAGCTGACAAAAATCCGCGAAAATGCCCAAGAAAGCGCCAAGGGCCCGCGGAGCTTGTTTAGGGAGGGTCAGAACAAAGCGCGGACCAGTCCGGCAGGCACCAGACCGGAACCGTAATCCTGTACCACCATGAGAAACGGGGCATGGGGGGGGCGCAAGCCCCCGAATCCACTCCAGAATCTTCCACAAAATATTTTTCTCCTCCCTGCAATAAAAACAGTCCCTGACGCATTATCTTATTGAACGGATGAAAAACACTTTTGTTTCTCCCAAATCCTGATAAAGCAACTGAAAACTGAATAAAGAAAAATAAAAAGACGATTAATACGAAATTCCTATTGCATTACACATTACAACCTCAATCACAATCTTTCAGGAGATTAAGAGGAGCAAAAGCAAGACCGGCAGGCCCTGTTATATGGCCTGCCGGTCTGTTTTTCTATTTGTTTACGCTCCTGTACCCTCCGCTGCCTCTTCCTGCCGGATCCTGGCTCCGTCCGGCCCCACCTGATACCCGTCAGGGGTCACGGCACTCACCAGCATGGCACCATACACACCTTCCGAGGACATATTAAAATAGTACTCTTTTCCGTCTATTATCTGCCAGCCTGTCCTCATGGCACCAAAGCTTCCGTCGTCCACAGGGTTGAGATAATAGTAGATCCCGTCTTTTAAGAGCCAGCCGGTCTTTAAGTGCCCTGTCTGTTCAAAGAAATACCACCTGCTGTCAATACACTTCCACCCGCCCGCCGGCCAACTGCCGTCGCTGTACTGATACCACCATCCGTCAGGGCTGTAGCGCCAGCCCTGCTTGTAACTTCCATCACTGCCATAATATGGGCCTGAAGGCCCGACTCCACTGTAGTCCCAGCTTATGACCACATCTGTGCCCTTTGGACCAGCTCCCTTAAAGCCCGGGTAGTCGTAGATTGTCCCGTTGTTTTGGGCCGGAGCCGTATCTCCCGGACCCCCGTGGGCAAATTCACCGGGCCCCGCCGCCAGAACCGGGACAGACAGCAAAAGAATTGCCGCCATACAGGCCGGGGCCGCCGCCATATGATGTCTCTTTTTCATTCTAATTAAGAACCTCCATTCTGCCGCCTTCCGCGGCGCAGAGAGCAGGGCAAACTCCACTCACTCTTATGTTTTGATATACTTTTGATTTCGGCTGTTTGGTTTCACCAATATCTCCTCCATCTCCATCACCTGCTGCCTGGTCTGGTACTCGCCGCTCATCAGCCCTCTGTCCTCAAATTCCGCCTCGCCCACCTGATTATCGTAGGGGTCCTCCCTCATAAAAGACTTTGGCGGCATAAATTCATGCTGGAACTGGCCGCAGCACGGAATCCGGAATGGGTCCAGATTTCCAAAGTAGAAATCCCATCTCTCCATGGCTCCCGCGCGGTAGGCCGCTCCCCCGAAGGAGCAGTCCGCGTACAGCCATCCATAGGGCTCCGCGTAGAACTGGGCCCAGTCATGACACCCGATCTCCAGCGGAGTGGCATAAAGCCCTGACTGCCACCTTGCGGGAATCCCGGCCGCGCGGCACATGGTGATAAACAAAAGGGCATAGATCCCGCAGTCTCCCTTAAGGCCAGAGGCCATGTACTCCGGCAGGTTGACGATGGTGCTGTACTGCCTGACAAAAGAGTAAGCCACATGGGTGGTAATGTAGTCATAGATCTTTCTGGCCTTCCTCAAGGGATTTCTCTCCTGGCCAACAGCCTGCCTGGTCAGTTCCCGCAGATAAGGGGTGAACCTGATGTGGGGAAACTGTTCTTCCAGGCAGGCGGCCAGTTCTCCACTCACCTCACCCTCAAAAGCTTTTTCCTCCTCAAGCCCAACATATGTGACATGGTTTTCCATCTCATACTCCACCCAGAATTCCTGTCCCGGCTCCAGGGTGGTCTCCATGCACACTGTCCTCTGGGGATAGTCCCCGGGGGACACACACACTGGTTCCAGGGAAGTTCCAAGAAGCTTAAAATTCTTCACCTGTCCCTGCTCTATGGGGATGGGCAGGTGAACTCTGATCCACGCTCCTTCCCTCCCCACAGACCTCTCCACCCGCAGAAAAGCTCTGACCCGCATCCGGTAAGCCAGCCAGCCTCTTTCCTTCATAGCGGAAACAGTCTCGTCAAGAAGACGGCTCCCCCTGATTCTTCCTTCCACTCTGGAAGGGTCCCGAAGCCGGGGCCACAGATCCTGCCTTGTCTTTAAGAGATTTTCCAGGAAATCATTTTTGTAGCGGACCTGTCCCTGGACATAGATCCATTCCACCGCTCCCTCGTCTCTAAGCTGTTCCAGTTCCTCTTCCCCGGCTCCCTCCAGGGTCTCTCCCATCTGTCTCAGGGCCTCCTCTTTCGTGTAGACATATTCCAGCGGAAGCCTTTTTAAGATCCATTTTTCCAGCTCCAGTCTCTTTCTCAATGCCTCCGGCAGGTTCTTCGCGAGCCTCATGCTGATCACTTTCTGGGCTCTCTCAAAGTCACCGTACCACTTCAATTTCTCGATGTCCTCCGGCAGGCTCACTGTCAGATATGGAAGGTCATCCATGTACGTCATAATGTCTGCCTTCCTTCGATGGCGTCAATGGCGTCAATAACCGCGGACCGGAAGCCCTTTCTCTCCAGAGCCGCCACTCCCTTTATGGTCGTGCCTCCCGGCGAGCACACACCGTCCTTCATGACTCCCGGATGCCGGCCTGTGGCAAGCTGCAGCTTACCTGTCCCCACCACCATCTGACTGGCCAGCTTGTAGGACAGCTCCCTTGGAAGGCCATGAAGCACCCCGCCGTCGCTCAAAGCTTCTATAAACATGGAAGCAAAAGCAGGGCCGCATCCACTTATGGTTCCCCCCACCCCAAGCTGCTTTGTATCAACCATCTCCACAAGGGCTATGGCGGAAAACAGTTCTTTTATTCCGGCTAATTCCTCCTCTGTCAGCGAATGCTCCCGCTCACACAGGATGATCCCCTCGCCAACCGCCACAGGAGTGTTGGGCAGGGTGCTTAAATGATGAGTGCCTGGCAGGAGAAACTCTTCATATTTTTTAAATGGATAATTCACTGCCACGGAGATCACAATCTTGTCCCTCAGAACTTCCCTGATAGGGGTGAGCACCTGCTCCACCAGATAGGGCTTCACCGCCACGACGACCACATCCGACTGCCTCGCCGTCTCCAGTGGGTTCTCTAAGGCCCTGATCCCGTATTTCTCGGCGTTTTTACACATTTTATCCCAGTCCCGGGCACAGGCGCGGATCTTGTCCGCCTTCACTGCCCCTTTTAACAACATCCCCTCGGCCATGGCCTGTGCCATGTTGCCAAATCCTATAAATCCAATGATCCAGTCTTTCATCGCGGTCTCCTCCTTAACAACTAGATTTTATCACATTTTAGCTGTTTATGAAACAACAAAAAGAGACAGCCCGCTCCTGACTGCCTCTCTCTGTCAATTGTTATTGGAATCCTTTTTATTAAAGAAACCTTTCTTTTTATGGCCGCCGCTCTCCTCCTTAGTTGGCGTCCTTCCGTTCATCAGATCATCAAAACGCCGCAGGGCTTCCTTCTGCTCCTCACTCATCCTCTCCGGAACCTGAATCACCAGGGTTACATAATGGTCTCCCCTCATGGCCCTGTTCCTCAAGGATGGAACACCTTTGCCCTTTAGGCGCACCCTGGTATCTGTCTGGGTTCCCGCCTTAACCTCATACTCCACTTCCCCATCCACGGTCTTGATCCGGATGGGACCGCCTAATGCCGCCGTGGCAAATGAGATGGGCACCGTAGAGTAGATGCTGGTATCTTTCCGCACAAATACGGGATGTTTGGAAACCACAGCCTCCACCAGAAGATCTCCTCTCTCTCCGCCGTTGGCCCCCGGCTCCCCTGAGCCTGCCATGCGGATGCTCTGCCCATCGTCAATTCCTGCTGGGATGGTGATCTTCAGTCTCTTTCTCTTTGTGATGTACCCGGTTCCGCGGCAATCCGGACATTTCTCCCGAATCACTTTCCCCGTTCCGCCGCACTCCGGACAGGTCTGAACATTCTGTACCATCCCTATGCCAAAGGGGGACTGCTGAACATCCACGATCTTTCCCTTTCCCTTGCACCTTGGACAGGTCTCCGGGGAGGTTCCCGCCTTTGCCCCAGTACCGTGACATGTTCCGCACTCTTCTTTATAATTGATCTCAATCTCTTTCTCACATCCAAAGATCGCCTCCTCAAAGGTGATCCTGACACTGGTTCTCACATTGGCCCCCCGCATGGGACCATTGTACCTGGAACCGCCTCTGGAACGGGTCCCGAACAGGTCGCCGAAGATATCTCCGAAGATATCGCCCATATCCGCTCCGTCGAAACCGCCGAAACCTCCAAAGCCTCCGAAGCCGCCTCCGCCAGCGCCGCCCTCAAAAGCCGCATGGCCAAACTGGTCATACTGCCTTCTCTTCTCGCTGTCGCTCAAAACGCTGTAAGCCTCCGAAGCCTCCTTGAACTTCTTTTCAGCCTCCGCGTCCCCTGGGTTGGCATCGGGATGATATTTTTTTGCCAGGACCCTGTAGGCTTTCTTGATGGCCCCGTCATCCGCGTTCTTGGGGACACCCAGGACTTCATAGTAATCTCTCTTGCTCTCTGCCATATTGGCCTGCCTTTCCGCTTTCCATACACCGCAGAAAAGTGCTGTACTGCTACAACACTTTTCTGGTATGCTTATCTTTTTCCTTTACCTTATACTTCTCTGAAATCTCCGTCAATGACATCGTCGTCAGCCTGTCTCTCAGCGCTCTGTCCCGCTCCCATATCAGGACCCGGGCCGCCTGCTGCCTGGGCCTGCTCATAAACCTTGGCGAACAGTGCCTGGGCGCTGGCCATCAGCTTCTCCTTGCCGGACTTGATATCATCCACCTGTGCGTCGGTCATCTCCTCCACAGGAGCCCGGTTGATGGCTTCCTTCAGGGCATTGAGGTCCGCTTCCACAGCAGACTTGTCGGTGGCGCTGATCTTGTCGCCTACCTCCTCCAATGCCTTCTCGGTCTGGAATACCATAGAGTCCGCGTCATTTCTGGCGTCAATGGCTTCCTTGCGCTTCCTGTCCTGAGCCTCGTACTCAGCCGCTTCCTTAACCGCCTTCTCAATATCAGAGTCAGACATATTGGAACCAGAGGTGATGGTGATGTGCTGCTCTTTGCCTGTTCCTAAGTCCTTGGCAGATACATTGACGATACCGTTGGCGTCAATATCGAATGTAACCTCGATCTGAGGAACGCCTCTTCTTGCCGGCGGAATTCCATCCAGACGGAATTGGCCAAGGGTCTTGTTGTCTCTGGCAAACTGTCTCTCGCCCTGCACCACATGGATATCTACCGCGGTCTGGTTGTCAGCCGCCGTGGAGAAGATCTGGCTCTTCTTGGTGGGGATAGTGGTATTTCTCTCAATCAGCCTTGTGGCCACTCCTCCCATGGTCTCAATGGACAGAGACAGCGGGGTCACATCCAGAAGAAGAATATCTCCCGCGCCCGCGTCGCCTGCCAGCTTGCCGCCCTGGATACCCGCGCCGATGGCAACGCACTCGTCGGGATTCAGGCTCTTGGAAGGCTCATGGCCTGTAAGCTGTTTTACCTTCTCCTGCGCCGCGATCATACGGGTGGAACCGCCTACCAAAAGCACCTTGCCAAGCTCGGAGGCCGTGATGCCCGCGTCTTTTAAAGCGTTCTGTACGGGAATGGCTGTCCTCTCGATCAGGTCGTGGGTCAGCTCGTCGAATTTTGCCCTGGTCAGGTTCATGTCCAGATGCTTTGGTCCCTCGCTGGTAGCGGTTATGAAAGGAAGGTTGATGTTGGTGGTGGTGGCGGTGGAAAGCTCCTTCTTGGCTTTCTCCGCGGACTCCTTCAGTCTCTGGAGAGCCATCTTGTCTCCGGACAGATCCACGCCTTCCGCTTTCTTAAATTCGTCGATGAGCCACTGGGTGATCCGGTTGTCAAAATCATCTCCGCCCAGTCTGGTATCGCCGTTGGTGGACAAAACCTCAATGACTCCGTCGCCGATCTCAATGATGGACACGTCGAAGGTGCCGCCGCCCAGATCGTACACCATGATCTTCTGCTCTTTCTCATTATCCAGGCCGTAAGCCAGAGCCGCGGCTGTGGGCTCGTTGATGATCCTCTTTACATCAAGGCCCGCGATCTTGCCCGCATCCTTGGTTGCCTGGCGCTGAGCGTCGTTGAAATACGCCGGAACCGTGATCACGGCCTCTGTCACGGTCTCTCCCAGATAGCTCTCCGCATCCGCCTTCAGCTTCTGCAGGATCATGGCGGAGATCTCCTGGGGTGTGTACTTCTTGCTGTCAATATCTACCTTGTGATCGGTTCCCATATATCTCTTAATAGAAGAGATGGTCTTATCCGCGTTGGTCACTGCCTGACGCTTGGCGGGCTCGCCCACCAGCCTCTCTCCTGTCTTCGTAAACGCCACAACAGACGGTGTGGTCCTGACGCCTTCCGCGTTGGCGATAACCGTTGGCTTGCCGCCTTCCATCACAGCCACACAGCTATTGGTTGTACCTAAGTCAATACCAATAATCTTACTCATATTTTTTTCCTCCTATATAAACTTCAATATGTGTTGTCTAGTTTGCCACCTGCACCATGCTGTGTCTCACCACACTGTCACGGTACATATATCCCTTTTGAAGCTCCAGGGCCACCACATTCTCCCCCAGGCTCTCATCCTCAACATGCATCACCGCGTTGTGGAAATTCGGGTCAAAGGGCTGACCCACAGCCTCAATAGGCTTCACTCCCGCTTCCTCCAGGTTCTTCAGAAGCTGCTTATATATCATCTCCATGCCCTCGGCAAAGGAACTTCCCTTCACATCCTCAGGCATAGCGCTTAAGCCTCTCTCAAAATTGTCGATCACCGGCAGGATCCTCTCAATGATGTCCTTGGCTCCGATCTCAAACATGGCTGACTTTTCCTTCTCAGATCTCTTCCTGAAGTTGTCAAATTCCGCCATGGTCCGGCGCACCCGGTCTGTCAGCTCCTCGATCTGAGTGTCCTTTGGATCCTTCTTCTCCTTCTTCTTTCCGAAAAATCCTTTTTTAGCAGGCTCTTTGGAGGGATCCTTGGTTCCTTCCTGTTCCTCTTCCCCGG
Organism: uncultured Lachnospiraceae bacterium; assembly: GCA_910588865.1. Lineage (GTDB taxonomy): Bacteria > Bacillota > Clostridia > Lachnospirales > Lachnospiraceae > UBA3402. Next base: position 2,857 of record CAJUSJ010000109.1, on the reverse strand, counting down.
CGTCCCCGTCCTCCGCGTGGTCCTGGGAATCCGCCTGGTCCTTCTGTTCCTGTTCCGCCTCCGGGCTGTCTGAAAGCTCCGTGTCAGAGAACTCCTCCGCCATGGCCTCTTCCCGCTCCAGACCGTCTTCTTTTCTATTCTCTTCGTTCACTGCTATCTCTACCTTTCTTCTTTTTTGAAAGTCGCGTCCAGCTGTGTCATCAGATTTCTCAATGTCCGCAGCACCTTCTCATAATCCATCCGCTTGGGGCCGATGATTCCAATGGTGCCTTTGAGTCCCTCCCCCAGATCGTAGGTGGCTGTCACCACGCCGCAATCCTTCATGGCCTGAACCGGAGACTCGTCGCCAATGTAAACCTGGATCCCGGTCTCGCTCTGGTTTCCTCCTGCCTCGCTCACCAGCTCCTGAAGAGTCTCTGTGTGTTCCAAGGTGCTTAACAGCTCGCTGGCCTTTTGGCTGTCGCTCAGTTCCGGATACTTGAAAATATTGGTAGCCCCGCTGGTGTAGATCTGAAAATCATCTCCATCGGCCTTGATCACCGCGGCGACCTCGTTCAGCACCAGGTCCACCACCTGCCTGTGAACTCCCGCTTCCTCCTTCAGCCTACTGATGACCCCCAAGTTGATCTCCTCAATGGTGAGGCCGTTTAAATTGGTGTTCAGAAGGATATTCAAGTTGAGCAGTTCTTCGTCGCTGATCTCCCCATCAATGGTCACCATGGTGTTCTTGATAATGTTGCCCTCCACCACGGTCACAATGAGAAGCTTGTTGGCATCCACTTTGGACAGCTGGATAAACTTCAGTTTATTCCGGTGGTACTGGGGACCGCTGATCATGGCCGCGTAGTTGGTGTTGCTGGCTAAGTTCTTGGCAAGGGCCTTAAGCACCAGCTCCAGGCGGCCCATGCGCTGAACCATCAGCTCCTTGATCTCCATCACCTCATTGTCCTTCTCCTGCAGGATCTGATCCACATAAAAACGGTATCCCTTGTCAGAAGGGATTCTTCCCGCCGAGGTATGAGGCTGGATGATATAGCCCATCTCCTCCAGATCAGACATCTCATTGCGTATGGTGGCGGAACTCCACTTGGAATTCACATATTTGGAAATGGTTCTGGACCCTACCGGCTCTCCGGTCTCCATATAGTTCTTTATGATTGCTTTTAAGATCGTAATCTTGCGCTCATCCAGTTCCATATTCCCTGTCCTCTCTGCATTTATCTGGGCTTGTTAGCACTCATTTGTGTTGAGTGCTAATTTCTATGCTCTTAATATAGACCTTTGGATAGTTTTTGTCAATACCTTTTTTCACTTTCCTGAAAAGATCTCCCGTACCCGCCAGACCTTCCCCGTAACGGCGGCCTTTCCGGTTTAATGGAATTTAAAGGTTACGGAATCAAAAAGTACCACTATCAACCTCATTTTTCCTCTTTATTCCCCATTTTTAGGTTAAAATTCTTACGATTTTGTCATTTTTCCCCCACTTTGCCATGATTTTCTTGACTTTTAACATTTTTGTAATATAATTGTAATCAGCACGGTAATATTTATTTTACACTACAAAGATATCAGATACGACTAAGGAGATTATCATGAAAAACTCAGTATTATGGAAGTTATCTGCTGCCTTTGCAGGCTGTCTTTCCCTCTCCTTTTCCGCCATGGCCGCTGTGCCCGCGGGAACACTGGAAGGTGCCGACAAGTCCTCTGTCTACGGATGGGTATGGGACAGTGATAACTACAACCACATTATTCCCGTGGAGATTTCTTTCTATCCAGCGGGGAGCGACCAGATCTTAAAAACCGACATTATAAAAGCTGATGATTATCAGGACAAGCTTCAGGAGACCATAGGCGACGGATACCACGGATTCTTGTACTCTGTGGACTGGAATCAATTTGAGCAAACCGAACTTCATGTTACCGCGTACACCGCGGAGGATGAGCGGGTATTTCTGGGAGAACTTACATATAATAAGGAAACCCATACCTGTACTTTAGGCCAGGCAAAGGCAACAGGGGCACAGGAGAACCAGACAGCCCCCGAATCCGCGGATGCTCCTTCCAGCCCATCACCGGAAGGACCAGGGGTTTATTCCTCTACTGTGGAGAGACGGGCACCGGGCACATCGCACCAGGCTGACAAGGAAGTCTCAACCGTGAAGATCCAGGAAGCCCCCAGGCAGCAGAACCCGGCCCCGGGGACACAAAACGTTTCTCTCCCAAAGGACCCGGTTTCACAGGCCCAGGAGGACTCTCCGGAAAAGGACCCGGCTTCTCAGGCCCAGGCCGTTTCCAGCCCTCAGACTTCTTCCGACACCAGCGCTTCTTCCATTTCCACAAGACAGGGGCCATCTAAGGAGATCGGCCCGGGCATCCCCCTTCCGGAGCCTCCCAAGGAGGAAGAGAAGAAAGAACCCGAATACGTTTCCCTGGGCATGTTTTTTACCACCGGCTACTGTAACTGCCAGATCTGTTGTCCCTCCGGCTCCAACCTGACCTACAGCGAAACCGTGCCACAGCCCAGTCACACCATTTCCGCGGATATCAGCATATTTCCCATAGGAACCAGGCTGATGATCGACGGTATTATCTACACGGTGGAGGACATTGGTTCTGAAGTAAAGGGAAACAAGATCGACATTTACTACGCTACCCATGAGGAAGCCCTGGACCACGGTGTTCAGGAGGTAGAAGTCTTCGCTGTGCCTGAAGAATAAACTTTTCCTAAACCCCCTTTTCGGAATTGTGTACCCATTGAAAACCAGCCTATAAATATATATTTTAATGCATAAAAACACGTTCCGGCTATTTTCTAGGCATTGAAATACACACTTGGATAATGTATAATTAAAGT
>CAJUSJ010000108.1 GCA_910588865.1 uncultured Lachnospiraceae bacterium | reverse complement strand
AAGCGGAGCTGGAAAACGCGGGGCGCTATATCAGCTCCCTGGGAATAAAAACCCCCAATGAGCATCAGCTGGTAAGGTATCTGTCCGGAGGAAACCAGCAGAAGGTGGCGGTTGGCAAATGGCTCAGCGCTGACTGTCAGGTCTATATCTTTGACGAGCCCACCAAGGGAGTGGATGTGGGAGCCAAGCATGACATCTTTCAGCTGATTACGGATATCGCCGGGGCGGGGAAATGTGTGCTTTATGTTACTTCGGAGACAGCGGAGATCCTGGCCATCACCGACAGAACCTATGTGATGTACGGAGGGAGAGTGACGGCAGAGCTGAGAACCGCGGACACCACGGAAGAAGAGATTATGTACTATTCGACAGGAGGGCAATAAGAGTGGCTGATATAAAAAAGAAGCAGTTTCATGTGGGAAAACTGATCACGGACTGGGCCGCGGTGATCGCGGTAGTGTTTTTGCTCCTGTTCTTCTCGGCAAAAATGCCGGAAACCTTTGCTACAGGCGCTAACTTTACCACAATTTTTCGGTCCATCGCCGTCACTACGGTGATGGCCATGGGTCTGACCATGACCCTGGCCGTAGGAGGCTTTGACCTGTCCGCGGGTTCCACGGCCACCATGGCAAGCTTTATTCTCATGAGCCTTCTCATCTGGTATGACATGAATGTGTGGCTGGCGATTCTTCTGACCATAGGAGGGACCCTTCTCATCACCCTGTGCACCATGTTTCTCATCGTGGTGTGCAAGATTCCTGATCTGCTGGCCACCTGCGCCATGATGTTTTTTCTGGATGGCTTAAGCCTTACCTACTCCGGGGGAGGAGCCATCAGCGCCGGGATGCCCCGGCCTGACGGGAGCCAGTCCTTAGGCAGTGTGCCAGCGGTGCTAAAGACCATGGGAACCTCGCCCACAATCATCGTCATCATGGCGGCAGTGGTGGTTTTTGTACATATTTTTCTCAACTATACCAAATATGGGCGGTATATTTACGGGGTGGGAGGCAACCGGACAGCGGCCCGGCTTTCCGGTATTCCGGTGCAGAGATACCGGATTATCGCGGGGTTAATGGCAGGAACCTTTATTGCCTTAGCGGGCATCCTGGTAGCCTCCAGAAACCAGTCCGCGCAGATCAACGGGGCGGCGGCCTTCAGTATGCCCGCTTTGTCCGCGGTCTTTATCGGGCGGTCCGTGGCAGGCCAGGGAAAGCCGAATGCCATTGGCACACTGATCGGAGCCACGCTGGTGGGAGTGCTGGATAATGGTCTGGTTATGATGTCGGTTCCCTATTATTCTCTCAACGCTATCAAGGGAGTGGTTCTGGCCATTGCCCTGGCTTCAGCTTATTACACCACCAAGGAAGAGTGACGAAAGGTGAGACATATGAATGGATTTAAAGAGCATTTTAAGATGAAAGAAGAGGACGCCATCAGGTTTATCAGGGAAAAAACAGATTTTTTCGGGGAAAATGCCAGGCTGGCCTGCCAGGAGATAGGAGATGGAAATATCAATTATGTGTTTCGTGTGAAAGATCTGGATACAGGAAGATCTGTGATCATTAAACACGGAGATAAGGTGAGCCGCACTGGCGGCAGTCAGGTAAGCACAGACCGAAACCGCATTGAGGCAGAGGTTTTAAAGCTGGAGGGGGAATTGGCCCCCGGCTCGGTTCCGGAAGTCTATCTCTATGACCCGGTGATGTGCTGCCTGGTAATGGAGGATTTGAAAGATTATGGAAACATGAGGTATGAGCTGATCAAACACCAGATATTTCCGGGGTTCGCGGAAGACATCACCACTTTTATGGCACAGACTCTTATAGGCACCACGGATGTGGTTCTGGATCCAAGAGAGAAAAAACAGCTGGCAGGCAGGTTTATCAACCCGGACCTGTGCAGGGTTACGGAACGTCTGGTGTATACAGAGCCCTATCGGAATCTGGAGGGAAAAAATGTACTGAACCCGGACAACCGTGAATTTCTGGAGGAAGAGCTGTACCAGGACCCAGGGCTTCATCTGGAGGCGGCAAAGCTGAAGGAGGAATTTAAGACCAAGGCCCAGGCCCTGCTCCATGGAGATCTCCATACGGGATCAATTTTTGTAAAAAAAGGTTCCACCAAGGTTCTGGATCCAGAGTTCGCCTTTTATGGCCCAATAGGATATGATGTGGGAAATGTGATGGCTAACCTGATTTTTGCCTGGGCCAACGGGGAAGTGACTATGGAGGCCGGACAGGAGAAGGAGGAATTTCTCGGATGGCTGGAGACAACCCTTGAGGCCATTCCGGATCTATTTTGCAAAAAGGCGAAAACCATTATAGTAGAGCGGCACAAAGAACCTATGGCTGATATAGACGGATTTATTGATTGGTATTTGGAGGGTATTCTGGCGGACACGGCAGGGGTGGCTGGTCTGGAACTAAACCGGCGGATCGCGGGAAGCGCCAAGGTAAAGGATATAGCGGGGATTGAGGACACAGCAGAGAGAACCTGGGCAGAAAGAATCTGCGTGCTGACAGCAAAGGAGTTGATTCTGGGTCGCGAGAAGAAAGTTATCCGGGGAACGGACTATGTCAGAGCGATAAAAGAAAATAGAGATAAGATAAGAAAGGAAGCAGGCATATTATGACAATTTCAGATATGACATGGGAAGAGACAAAAAAGATCCTGCTGAATATGACGCATCGCTCTTATGAAGAAGCGCTGTTTGCGGGCACCAGCGGAAACTTAAGCGTTTATGACAGGGAAAAGGAAACCATGATTATCACTCCAAGCAGTATCCCGTATGAAACCATGAAGGAGGAAGACCTGGTACTGATGAAGCTTTCCGGGGAGATCATAGAAGGGAGGCACAGGCCTTCTTCTGAGTGGAGAATGCATGCCGCTGTCTACAAAGAGAGGGAGGATGTGGGGGCTGTAGTACACACCCACTCTCCCTATGCCACATCGTTCGCGGTGAACCGGGAACCTATCCCCATAATCCTGATCGAAATGATTCCCTTTTTAGGCGGTGATATGCTGGTGGCCGATTTTGCCATGCCAGGGACAGAGGATGTGGGAAGAGAGGCGTTGAAAGTGCTGAAAGGGAGAAATGCCTGCCTGATGTCCAACCATGGTGTGCTGGCTGTGGGAGAGAACCTGGAGCAGGCCCATATCAGGGCCATCTACGCGGAGGATGCGGCGAAGATTTATTCACTGGCAAAGTCCAACGGGCAGGTGAAGGAGGTTCCGGGGGAGTTTGTAGAGATTATGAAGAGCCGGAAAAAAGTCTGACAAGCGCCGCGGGCAAAAATAGATCGCGGCAGAAGGAGCGGAAGATGAGTATATTTCAATATTTTGTCCCTGGCCGGACTTTGTTTGGCTATGGATGTCTGGCGGGAATCGGCCCGGAAATCCAGGCCAATGGGTATAAAAAGGCATTGATTGTGACAGACCCGTCCCTTGTGGAACTGGGAATTGTAAAGAAGGTTACGGATGTTTTAGAGGAATACAGTATTAATTTTGCTCTGTATTCAGGGGTAAAACCTAACCCGGATCTGGGAGATGTGGGGAAAGGGCTGGCTTTGGTGAAGGAGGAGTCCTGCGACTTTTTGATCTCTGTGGGAGGCGGCTCGGCCCATGACTGCGCCAAGGCGGTAGGCATCGTGGCGGCCAATGGAGGGAGTGTACTGGATTATCGGGGCGTGGACAAAAGCAGCCAGCCCTCTCTGCCAGTGGTGGCAGTGAATACCACAGCGGGCACGGCCAGCGAATGTACCAGGGCTTATGTGATTGTCAATGAGGAGACAAGTGAAAAGTTTGGCATCAAGGACCGGCACGCCCTGCCTGTGCTGGCAGTGGATGATCACAGCCTCATGATGGATCTGCCAAAAGGGCTGACCGCTGGGACAGGGATGGACGCCCTGACCCACGCCATTGAGGCTTATACCTCAGTTAATGGTTTTCTGCTTACCTGTTCTCTGGCCCTTGAAGCTGTCCGCCTGATTTTTAAACATCTGGAGGTAGCGGTTCTTTGTCCAGACCAGGCGTCCAGGGAAGGCATGGCGGCAGGACAGTACCTGGCGGGGCTGGCATTCGGCAACGCTGGGTGTGGACTGGTCCATTCCATGTCTCATCAGCTGAGCGCTGTTTATGGGCTGCCTCACGGGCTGTGCAATGGGATCCTTCTCCCTGAGGTTATGAAGTTTAATTGTGGTTCAGATAAGGCCAGACAACAGTATGGTGAGATCGGGGAAGCAATCTTTCCCCTGGAGTGTCATGGGAAGACAGAGGAAGAAAAGGCGGAAATCCTTATCAGGAAAGTAGAAAATCTTTCCGAACAGGTGGGAACCAGGGTTCCTCTCAAAGAGATCGGTGTCAAAAAAGAGGATTTAGGCCTTCTGGCCCACAAAGCCCTTCAGGACGGGAGCCTGGGGAACAATCGCGTTTTGCCGTCCGCGGAACAAGTGGAGAGGATTTATGACGTGTTGATGGAGAGGAGGGAGGAAGGTTGACAAGGGCAGATGAAGGGATGGCTTTTTTGCTGAGATATGAAAATGTAGCCTGGTATGAGGATGGACAGGTAAGGATCCTGGACAGGAGGATTTACCCCATCCGCACAGAGTATGTGGTCTGTAAGCGCCACGAGGAGGTGGCGAAAGCCATCGCCGACATGGTGACTCAGAGCGGAGGGCCTTACACAGCCGCTGCCATGGGCATGGCATTGGCGGCCCATGAGGCGGAGGGAAAAAGGGAAAAGGAGTTAATTGATTACATGGAACAGGCGGCCTGTACCCTGTCTCATGCCAGACCTACCACGGTAGAGAAGATGAAGCGGGTGGTGGAGGGCTCCATGGAGGTGGTAAGGAAGGCTGTGGAGTCAGGAGAATGCGGGGCGGCCCTGACCAGGGCTCTGGCAGACCACGCCTTTCAGAGAATAGACAGAAATTATCAGAGTTACGGTCTGGTGGCAAAGCATCTGGCGGATCAGATTCCCCAGGGCGGAACGGTCATGACCCAGTGTTTCGCGGAGACAATCATCGGCAGCCTGTTAAAGGAATGCAGGGCCAGAGGCAATGAGATCCGGATGATCTGCCCGGAGACCCGCCCCTACTTCCAGGGTGCCAGACTGACAGCCAGCGTGGCCTGTGATATGGGATTCGACGTGACTGTGATCACGGACAACATGCCGGGCTGGGTTATGAAAGAGAGGCATGTGGATCTGTTTACCTCCGCTGCGGACGTGATCACCATGGATGGACATATTGTCAACAAGGTGGGGACGTTTCAGATCGCTCTGGCTGCCTGGTACTGGGGAGTGCCTTACTTTGTAACAGGTACGCCCAACCAGGCCCATCCAGATCTGGAGTCGGTTCACATTGAACTGAGAGATCCGTCTCTTGCCATGGAAGCCATGGGCACAAAGGTGACCATGGAGGGGGTGAAGGGATATTACCCGGCCTTTGATGTCACGCCTCCCAAACTGTGCGGCGGGGTGGTGACAGATAAGGGGATTTTTTCGCCAAAGGATCTGAAATCGTACTTTCTATAGAAAGCCGGGAAGCTGTCATGACGGATAAAATACAGTTTGCCATGAGCCCCGGTTGTGGTCTGGGCAAGGGATCAAGGAGGACGGGGGTGAGGGATCATGCAGAATCTGCTGATGTTTATGATGGGCGGAGCAGCCCTTCTGGGGGCCTGGGACTGTATCAGGGGAAACCGGCTGGGCCTTGGGCGGCAGTTTGAGGAAGGCTTTTTGTGTCTGGGAGCCTCAGCCTTAAATATGGTGGGAATCATCTGCGTCGCCCCGGCCCTGGCTGGTCTTCTGGGACCAGTGATCCGGTTTTTCTACGGAATTCTGGGCGCGGATCCGGCTATGTTCGGCAGCCTGTTCGCCAACAATATGGGTGGTTATCAGCTTTCCATGGCCTTGGCGGACAGCCGGCCAGCAGGCGAGTTCGCGGGGCTGGTGGTGTCCTCCATGCTGGGAGCCTCTATAGTGTACACGATTCCCGTTGGTATGGAACTGGTGGGGAAGGAGAACCAGAAATGGTTTGCCCAGGGAGTGATGCTGGGTCTCGCGGCTGTTCCCGGGGGAGCCTTAGCGGGAGGCCTTGTCATGGGTCTTCCCCTGGGGATGCTGGCGAGAAACACCCTTCCCATTGTTTTGACCGCGGGGGCGCTTTTGGCCGGATTTACCTGGTTTCGGGAAAGTCTGATGAAAAATTTTCTCGTATTTGCCCAGGGGATTCGGTGCGTGGCAGTGGCAGCCCTTGGTATTGCGGCCTTTCGTTATATGACAGGCATTGTCTTGATACCTGGAATGCTGGACATCAGAGAAGCCATGGAGATCATAGGTGAAATGGGTGTGACGCAGCTAGGCAGCCTTCCCCTGGCGGTCTGCTTTACCTGGGCATTTAGAAAGCCATTTCAGTGGATCGGAAAGGCCGCTGGAATCAGCAGTCAGGCCGTGGCGGCCATTCCTGTGTGCTGCGTCAACGCCGTGGCGGCATTTACCATGATGAGGGACATGGACCCTAAGGGCATTGTGGTCAACGCCGCGTGGATCACAGGGAGCATCTGCGTTTTTACGGCCCATCTGGCATTTACAAAAACCGTGGAACCACAGCTTTTGGGCGCGGTAATTATGGGAAAGCTGGTGTGCGGAGGGCTGGCGGTCCTGTTTGCTTTGGGGGTGTGGAGGCTTACCGGGATGTCAGGCCAGAATATGTCCCAAACATAGAAAACCTACGTTAACTGTCCGCGGGCAATCAATTGCCTGCGGTACTCACAAAACCTCTACAATACAATGATGCTTTTTATCCTTTCTGTTATACCCTATCCCGACAGCCAGGATTCTTCCTGTATAAGGCGGTTCCTCCCCCAGTTTTCCCTGGAATTTCAGGGCATACTGACGGGTTTTGATCTGTTGGACCGCCTCCTCGGCTGTTTTATCAACTTTCAGTTCCAGGATGATACAGTCATCCGTTTTTTTCATTGGGTAAAAAATAAAGTCCACATATCCAATGCCAGCCTTGTCCTCACGTTCAATCTGGTAGAAATCCCTGGCTTCCAGGTAAACAAGCCGGATCACTGCCGCCAATTCCGCTTCATTATTGTAATATAGCAGCGGACTCTCTGTGTTATGAGCGTATTCCAGTATTTCACTCATGGTTTTGGTATCGCCGTTCTTCGTAGCTGCCAGCATTCGCCCAGACTCTTTCGCCAGCCGGTTCACATACCCAAGGGAGGGTTCCCTTTCCACCATATCCACAAACTTGTCCATAAGTTCTTTATTGGGAATAGAAACACAGCCATGTTCGTAATTCAGAAACCCATAAACCACCATGGCTGAGAAAATCTCATCCTTTGTGGTAAGGTTCATGGAGGCAGAAGCATATTCTCTCACCTTAGCCGGCACGGGGGTACCGGAAATCATCAACGCGAGGGCCTCCCTGACCTGGGAGACATTCTTTTCAACGTAATAGAAGAGTTCGTCGTAGGGTCCAGAACTAGTCCAGTAATTTGCCAAATTATTATTCATCAGCGAAAATACCACAGACCGAGGATTGTACACTCTTTGACCGGATTTGGTGTGATAACCGTCATACCAAAGGCGAAGCCCTTCCCTGGTTACATGCGGCGTATCTGGATTCTGTGTGAGATAACGTTGGAACAGCCGGTCCACTTCTGTCTCTGTAAAACCAAAGTATTCCGAATATTTTTCTTCTGTTGCCATGGTATATTCACAGAACATATTCAGTTCAGAACCACTGGAGTATTTGGCGATTGGAAGGATCCCCGTCATATACACCAGCTTTACATAACCTTTTCCCTTCAGCAGATTACTTAAAAACTCTACAAAGGCGGCTCGATCCCTGTCACCGGCAAAATCTCTGTGGAAGATAAAATCCCACTCATCCAGCACAAAAATAAATCTGGCATTGTCCTCTGCCTCGTAAATCTGAGTCAGGATATCCCAGACCGGGTCCTCATCGCTGATTTCCCAGCCAGGAAAGGCCTTTCTCAGATCACCGCGGAGGATTTTTTTAATACGGCCAATATACTGTGTGTAAGAGGTACATTCATCTGGCATCTGATTAAAACTGATATAAATGACATTGTGCTTATTAATGTGATCCTCGAATTTTTCATGGGTTCCGATCTTTAATTTTTCAAATACAGCCCGGCTGTCTTTCCCTTTTCCAAAAAAGGAGGCGATCATGCTGGCCATCAGGGTTTTGCCAAAACGGCGGGGCCTTGTGACGCATATATACGGATTCTCCTTCCTGGTCCGGCTGTTTTTGATCATGTCCTCACTGGATTCCGCAAGGGGGATCAGTTCCCAAAGCATTTGAGACTTATCCACAAAATAGGTTGCCGCCGCCTCCGCGCAAAACAGATGAAACGGCGTTTTGCTGTTTAAATAAATACCCATACGACTTGCGCTCCTTTCCGGCTGCTTAATAATATTATATGATATTTTCTTTGTCATCACAAGAAATATCTGTGGTAATAAACAGGTCTGTTGCTATAAATGTTGCTGTTTATATCATGACGGATTACCCGGGTGTTTGACAGTTTGATAATGAAAAAAGTACTCTTAGACCCTGTAAATCTAAAAATTCTGAATCTTTTTATATTACCAAGTCTTATGTTAACAACGAGGGAAAGAGTACTCCCAAAACGATCCGTGAACTTGGTACACTCAGAGAACTCTCCAAACAACTTGGAACTGACAGGAACGGTGTCATGGCCTGGGCAAAAGAACAGGTCAGAATCGAAACACTAAAATATAAGCGGCAAAACCAAGCAAAAACCGTTCTTATCCCTTTCCATGCGGACAGATCCCTGGATTATCACCAGCAAAACTTTTTAAAGGGGGATATCTCTTCCCCACAGGCGGTTTATTATCAGCTGGGCTTTGACCGTATTTGTCGAAAAATCAGGGATAAACACCACTTCCACTATGATATCAACGCAATCCTGTCCGATCTGATTTACATAAGAATCCTGGAACTCGGCAGTAAGTCCGCTTCTTACTGGGCAGCCATGGATTTCCTGGAGCCTCCTTCTTATGAGGAACATGATGTCTACCGGGCTCTGGATGTCCTTGCTGTGGAATGTGACCTGATCCAGGCTGAGGTTTATAAAAACAGGCAATTTCGTCACCAAACGAATGGATGGCATCCTTTATTACGACTGTACAAATTATTATTTCGAAACTGAACAGGCGGATGGTGACAAACAATACGGAAAGAGCAAGGAAAACCGCCCCAACCCGGTTATTTAGATGGGACTGTTCACAGACGGACAGGGGATTTCTCTGGCCTTTTCCCTCTTCCCTGGTAACCAGAATGAGCAGAAATCCTTAAAACCCCTGGAGCAAAAGGTTCTGACCGACTTCGGCCATGAGAAATTTATTTATTGTTGTGACGCGGGGCTTGGCTCCGAAGCAAACCGGGAACTGAATCATATGGGTAAGAGAGCTTTCATCGTTACCTAGTCAATCAAAAAACTGCCAAAGGAGGACAGAGAATGGGCTCTGAATCCCAAAGGCTTCAAACGTGTTCCGGATGATAAGCCTGTAGACATCAACGCACTTGAAGAACCGGATGCCTGCCGTGTTTTTTATAAGGAAAAACCCCTATACCACCAAGAAGTCGGACCAGCGGCTGATTATTACCTATTCTCCGAAATACGCAGCCTATCAGAAGGAGATCCGAAGAAGGCAGATTGAGCGGGCACAGAAGATGATCGTGTCAGGGAAATGTAAGACAGAACGGAAAAATCCAAACAATCCGGCACGGTTTGTGGGTAAGCTGGCCGCAACCAAGGAGGGGGAGAAAACGAAAATCCATTATTTTTTGGATGAGGAAAAGATCGCGGAGGAAGCAAGATACGATGGTTTGTATGCGGTGTGTACTGACCTGGAGGATGAGGTAACAGACATTCTGAAAGTCAGTGAGGGAAGATGGAGGATTGAGGAATGTTTTCTAGTAATGAAGACGGGGTTTGAGACAAGACCAGCCTTCGTCCGTCTGGAAAGCCGTATTACGGCCCACTTTCTGATATGCTTTTTAGCGCTTTTAGTCTATCGTCTGTTGGAAGGAAAGCTTTGTGGGAGCCTATACCTGTGAGGAAATCCTAAATACCTTGAAGGGAATGAATTTTGCTGACGTGGGAGGCCAGGGGTATATGTCTTTATATAAGAGGGAAGAGATCACGGATGCACTGCACGAAGTCTGTGGCTTTCGGACAGACTACCAGTTTATTACAAAACAAAAAATGAAAGAAATTCAGAAAAAGAGTAAGGGAAGAAAATAAATTACCCAAGAGCACAACGATAGAAAGGACTATCGACAACAGGAAATTCTTAGAATTGACAGCAAAATCCTACATATCGAACTCTTATCAGGGGAACTTAAACTTCCATAGACACAGAATTCCTTACACCCTCCTTCAGCAGCCAGCCAAAACCCACCGGCTTCAGCCGGTGGTGGTTTAGTTACTCATGCGTTTGGCGTGGTTAACGAACGATCTGTCAGTCCGCCAGCCTGCTCATAAAACCTATTCTAGATACGTTAAAGCCAGATCATTTAACTCGGCTGTCAGTTTCTCATTGCCAAGCCTAGCAGCCATGGGCAGAAACACCTCTAACGTCTCTTCCGCTTTCTTCTGCCTGGTGCTTTTATCCATATACTCAATGGTTCTCATATTATGGAGCCTCTCGGCCAAGGTTACAAGAAGCACGTCTCTATTCGGCTGTTCCCCGGTCCCGCTTTCGGCGTTATTAACCTTAAGAACAAGCTCTTTTACTCTTTTGGGAATCCTTAAACTCCCTGGTTCCGCATTGGTTTTCTTCAGCACATCACACATCATGCCCGCCAAGACGCAGTCCGGCTCTGCCTCCATATCCGCCAAAATCACTGCCACACAAAGGGGATGGGTTACATACTCGTCTCCAGAATATCTTGTCTTCCCTTCATACACTCTGACTGCCTCATCATATACAGCCTGGATTTCTTTTTCACTCAGATTGATCTGGTTCTCTGTAACGTTTTTTTTCAGTCGCGCGAGCAGTTCCTCCTTAGTCATATGGGGATCTGTCTGTTTCATAAATACATGGTTCATTGCTCCGCCTCCTTCTTCCAAATGCATTTTCATCGCCTTCAAAAATGCGGGAGAAAAACCGAATTCATGACAAAATGCCTTGGTAAATCCGCTGTGAGAGGTATATCCCATATCCATAGCCGCATCAATAATCTTTCGGCCATTCAGAATCTCCTGTGATGCGTGTATCAACTTTCTCTTCTTTACATACTCCATAGGCGGCATTCCCACAGCATCTCGGAAAACTCTGGAAAAATGGGACAAAGAATATCCTGCCTCCTTGGCAATGTCCTGCACAGACAAGGACCCGTCCAGATGGTTCTCCATATATTTCAAACTTTTCTTCACCAATTCTTGTCTTGTCATGTTCTTCTCCTCGCCTACCTTTTGTATGCGTTGTAAGGATATCACAGAAAACTCCTTTTTACTTTTCCAATCCTGCTGTGTATCAACCAAACCTTTAACACATCAGATTCAACCTTAAAACATTGCTTACCACACAAAAGCCGCAGTTTCCCACAGCTTTTCTTTCCCACAATTCTTTCATTTCTAAAATATAAATCGTTCCAGCATATACAGGGGCAGCATAAGGATTTTCCTTCCTGACCACCTTTGCGATGTATATAGTAGGTGGGCTTTTTTCCTTGTTATAGAAACGATCGTCTTAATGACATTGATTTCTAAGGGACGGTTTTTTCTTACCTATTAGGGGCGTAAATCGTTATTTCCCTATCTCCCCGTTGATTTATATGGCAGTGCTGCTGGCATCTCATTTGCAAATGAAGTGACTGGTTCGGCACGAAACGCCATTATGTCCGGTATGGAAGAAATCACATCATCAGAAGTTGTACAATATACATTGAATGTTGAAATAGGCTGCGTCTGTAAGCCAGTCGCCAGTCCGTAAATTGGAATCTGACCTGCGAGATAGCGTGGATTCCTTGGGTGAGGGAATCAGGGTTTTAGAAAATATATTAACATATAAGTAGGAGACTCGGGATGGAGAAGCCTTTTTGGGGGTCGTCGTCCTTGATTTTTATCAAATCATCTCTTTTATCAATTCTGATAATATATCTAATTGGTGGGTATTTAACTTTTGTAATTCTACAATCAGAGAAGCTAATTTTTTAGGATTAGGGGTGTCTTTGTCAAAAAATTCTTTAGGAGTTACATTTAAGTATTCACAGATATAAAGAAAGCACTGCATAGATGGTAGTGCTTTATGGTTTTCGATTCGGTTGATGTAACTTTCATTTTGCCCGATAGCCAGGCTCATTTCCCTTGCTGAAATATTTTTTTGTGTACGAAGCTGCGCAATTCTTTCCGCAATGTAGCTATTATCCATTCTATCACCACCTGTTGGATATTATATATCGTGCATACAAAAAAATAAGATAATTTATATCGTATATGTATTGACATAGGATATTAAATATCCTAAAATAGTATAATCATAGTTATATATACACTATGCACAAATTTTATTGCTATACAAAATTATTTGAGAGCAAAAGTTTACACTACTAAAAAGCCAG
>CAJUSJ010000107.1 GCA_910588865.1 uncultured Lachnospiraceae bacterium | reverse complement strand
GGGTAGTCTGCGCTTTTTTCGCTACCCAGAAGGTATTGTTTCAAAGTAAAAGGGAAACATTTGTGAGGTACGTCTATGGACCATGTCAGGAAAGCGGGAATACAAGACGTCTCAAGGCTGGCGGAAATCCTGATCTTTACGAAAAGAATGAATTATAGAGAGATCTTTCACAATGACAGGGTCTCTTTCAGGGAAATGCAGGTATATCCCTTGGCCCAGGATTATATTGCCTGTCCTGAAAAGCTGGAAAACATTTGGGTGTATGATGATGAATTTGTAAAAGGGATGGTTCACATAGAGGGTCAGGCGCTTATGGAACTCTATGTAGACTGTTTTTTCCAAAATCAAGGGATCGGGGGAAAGCTGATGGAATACGCGATACAAGTGTTTGATGTGAAAAATCTGCTTGTGTTAGAAAAAAACATCCGGGCCATAAGTTTTTATCAGCGTCACGGCTTTTCCCTGACACACGCGCGGCAGCTGGAAGAAGGAACCACAGAGTATCTGGTGAAAATGGAGCGATAACAACCTGTGAACGAAGATTTCCCAAAAGGGAGAGGAGAAATCGCTGGTATCCTGGCGGGGAATGTAGTAAAATAGAGAAAGGCCAGAGGTCACTGCTATGAGGAAGGAACGGGGAGGCTTCCGGCGGTCTGACAGGCACCGCGAAGCGGCCCGTGTCCATACATATTATACCAGGAGGAGAGATTATGGGTTACACAAAAACAGAATTTGGGACCATGGAGGACGGGAAGACCGTATACCGCTACACATTGACGAATGAAAACGGGGTATCCGCTTCCTTTACAGACTTAGGAGGGGTATGGCTGACCATGATGGTGCCGGACAGGGACGGCAATCTGGCGGATGTGGTTCTGGGATACGACACAGTGGATATGCTGCTCCACGGCTCTGGCCATATGGGAGAGCCTGTGGGCCGGTACGCCAACCGCATTGGAGGCGCCAGCTTTACCCTCAACGGCAGGACTTACCAGCTGGAGAAGAATTCCGCGGGAGTCAACAATCTCCACAGCGGCCCAAACTATTACAGGGACCGGGTGTGGGATGTAGAAGTGGAGGAGTCTGAGCTGGGGACAGCCATCCATTTTTCCCTGTTCAGCCCTGACAAGGACCAGGGATATCCCGGCAATGCCAATGTGACGGTGAGCTATACCCTGACAGCTGACAACAGCCTGAAGCTGGACTATCATATGGTGTGTGACGCGGACACCATTGCCAATTTCACCAACCATGCCTATTTTAACCTGGCGGGCCATGATTCCGGCTGCGCCATGGGTCAGAAGGTGTGGATGGACGCGGATTATTTTACAGCCACTGACCAAAATTCCATCCCAACGGGAGAACTGGTGCCGGTAAAAGGCACACCCATGGACTTTACTGTCATGAAGCCCATTTCCCAGGACATTGACGCGGACTATGAGCCCCTTAAGCAGGGAGGCGGCTATGACCACAACTGGTGCTTTAACCACAAGGCCGGGGAGATGTCCCTGTGCGCTAAAGCGGTGGATGAGGCCAGCGGCAGGGTCATGGAGGTGTACACAGACCTGCCGGGAGTCCAGATGTATACGGGCAACAACTTAAAATCCTCCTGCGTTGGAAAAGGAGGCGTCCACTACAGCGTCAGGGATGGCTACTGTTTTGAGACCCAGAACTATCCGGACGCGGTGAACAAGGAGAACTTTCCATCACCGGTGGTAAAGGCAGGGGAGGAATACAAGACCACAACGGTCTACAAGTTCAGCGTGGAGTAAAGGAGAGTTATTATTTGACGAAATCTTTATACATAGCAGAGAAGCCCAGCGTGGCCCAGGAGTTTGCCAATGCTCTCAAGAAAAGATGGAGGAGGGGCGACGGGTACATGGAGGCGGAGGACGCTATTGTAACATGGTGCGTGGGCCATCTGATCACCATGAGTTATCCGGAGGCCTACGACCCTAAGCTGAAGCGGTGGAGTTTGGAGACTCTGCCGTTTCTGCCCAGGGAATTTAAGTACCAGGTCATTGAGAATGTGAGCAAGCAGTTCGGCATTGTAAAGGGCCTGCTCAACAGGGAGGACGTGGACATCATCTACATCTGCACCGACTCCGGGCGGGAGGGGGAATACATCTACCGCCTGGTGGACCAGATGGCCGGAGTCCGGGATAAAAAGAGAAAACGGGTGTGGATCGATTCCCAGACAGAGGAGGAGATCCTGCGGGGAATACGGGACGCCAAAGACTGGAGTGAGTACGATAATCTTTCGGCGTCCGCCTATTTGCGGGCAAAAGAAGACTATCTTATGGGAATCAATTTTTCCAGGCTCCTGACCCTTAAGTATGGAAACACCATCTCCAATTATCTCAGAGCGGACAGGACCGTGCTGTCCGTGGGAAGGGTCATGACCTGTGTTCTGGGCATGGCGGTCCGGAGAGAGCGGGAGATTCGGAGCTTTATCAAGACCCCGTTTTACCGGGTGCTGGGAACCTTCTTACATGAGGGGATGAGCTTTGAGGCGGAGTGGCGGAGCGCGGCAGGCTCTAAATATTTCGGCACGCCCTTTCTCTACAAAGAAAATGGTTTTAAAGAGAAAAAATACGCTGAGGAACTCATCCGTTATCTGTCAGAGGACCCGCCGCTGACAGCCGCGGTGGCCAAGGTGGAAAAGAAGAAGGAGACCAAGAATCCACCTCTTCTCTACAACCTGGCAGAGCTTCAGAACGACTGTTCCAAACTGTTTAAGATCAGCCCTGACGAGACCTTAAAGATCGTTCAGGAGCTGTACGAGAAGAAGCTGGTCACCTACCCAAGGACCGACGCCAGGGTGCTGTCAACGGCAGTGGCCAAGGAGATCCACCGGAACATCGGAGGGCTGAAGAATTATGAGGTTCTGGGTAATTTCGCTTCCGAGATCCTGGAGGCGGGGACTTATAAAGGAATTGCCAAGACCCGGTATGTGAACGATAAACAGATCACGGACCACTATGCCATCATCCCCACAGGACAGGGATTAGGAACTTTAAGGAGCCTGCCGCCTTTGCCCGGGAAGGTGTACCAGGTCATAGCCAGGAGATTTTTAAGCATCTTTTATCCGCCGGCTGTGTACCAGAGGCTGAGCCTGGAGCTGGTTCGAAAGGAAGAGCATTTCTTTGCCAGCTTCAAGGTCCTTGTGGACCAGGGGTATTTGAAAGTGGCCCAGGTGCCAGGTGAAAAAAAGAAGGCGGGAAAAGCCCAGGAAGGCAGCCAGGGTGAGGAAGATGGCGGCGACCAGTTCCAGAAAAATGTGGATAATCCGGAATTTATCAGGATGCTGGCTTCCCTGAAAAAGGGGATGGTGCTGGATATAGGCGGATTTGCCATCAAGGAAGGGGAGACTTCGCCGCCTAAGCGGTATACTTCCGGATCCATGATCCTTGCCATGGAGAATGCGGGGCAGCTGATCGAGGATGAGGAGCTGCGGGCCCAGATCAAGGGCAGCGGCATCGGAACCAGCGCCACAAGGGCGGAGATCCTGAAAAAACTGGTGAACATCAAATACCTGGCTCTCAACGGCAAGACTCAGGTGATCACCCCTACTCTCCTGGGGGAGATGATCTTTGACGTGGTGGCCGCTTCCATCCGACAGCTCTTAAACCCGGAGCTGACAGCCAGCTGGGAGAAGGGCCTGACCTATGTGGCGGAGGGCAGCATCACGCCGGAGGAGTATATGGAGAAGCTGGAGCGCTTTGTGGCGGGACGGACCAACAATGTGCTGAGGCTCAACAATCAGTATCAGCTGAGAGAGTATTTTGACGCGGCGGCCCCTTATTATTCCCCCAAAGGAGGGAAAGGGGACAAGGAGGAGCCCCGGAAAGCCATTCCGGAGAATTCCGCCCAGCCGGCAGGCGGGAGCGGACAGAGGAATCAAGGAGGGATATGACATGAAAAAAGACGATATGACCATAGAGAAGCTGTTTGACACAGAAAAGACCACAGCGAAGGAATATCTGGCCCAGTACACCTACCCCTGGCAGGCGCTCCCCCACATCGGAGAGATGGTAAAAGCGCTGGGAGAGAACCTTCCGGAAGGGGAGTACGAGAAGCGGGGAGAGGATATCTGGGTTCACCGCACAGCCAGCGTCGCCCCCACCGCCACTCTCAAAGGCCCCCTGATCCTGGAGAAGGATGTGGAGGTGAGGCCGGGAGCTTTTATCCGGGGAAATGTGCTGGTAGGCAAAGGGTCTGTGGTGGGAAATTCCACGGAGCTTAAGAATGTCATTATCTTTGACAGCGTTCAGGTGCCTCATTATAACTATGTGGGGGATTCCATACTGGGATACAAATCCCACATGGGAGCCTCATCCCTGACTTCCAACGTAAAGTCCGACAAGACACTGGTGAAGGTTCACTGCGAGGACGGAGATATTGAGACAGGGCTTAAGAAGTTCGGAGCGGTTTTAGGCGACTATGTGGAGGTGGGCTGTGGTTCTGTACTGAACCCGGGAACCGTGGTGGGAAGCCACTCCAACATCTACCCCCTGTCCAGCGTCAGAGGCTGCGTCAATAAAAACTCTATCTATAAAAAAGATGGGGTGATCGTTGAGAAGGAAGAGCGGTAGAAAGAAAAGACGTAAGGCTTTTTGGCCGCGGGAGACAACAGTGGGAATCCCCAGAAAGGAGATTCCCACTTGCTGTTTACCTTGTTCCGAAGATCCGGTCCCCCGCGTCTCCCAGGCCAGGGCAAATGTAGGCATTGTCGTTGAGGCAGCGGTCTAAATGTCCTACATAGATGTGGATATCCGGATGAGCCTTGTGAAGCCGTTCAAGCCCTTCGGGAGCTGCGATGATGGACATGAACTTGATGGTCTTGCCCCCATGCTGTTTGATAAAGTTTACCGCGGCCACAGCGGAGCCGCCGGTGGCCAGCATGGGGTCCGTGGCCACGATGGTGCGCTGGTCGATGGGGCTTGGCAGCTTGCAGTAGTACTCGTGAGGTTCATGGGTCTCCTCGTCCCGGTACAGTCCGATATGGCCCACTTTCGCCGAAGGTACCAGTGCCAGGATGCCATTGACCATCCCCAGGCCGGCCCGGAGGATAGGGACCACGGCCAGCTTTTTGCCGGCGATCATGGGAGTCATACAGGTCTCCATGGGAGTCTCCACCTCCACATCCTCCAGAGGAAGGTCCCGGAGAGCCTCATATCCCATGAGCATGGCGATCTCCTCGATCAGGGCGCGGAATTCATTGGTGCCGGTGTTTTTGTCTCTCAGCTTGGAGATCTTGTGCTGGATCAGCGGGTGGTCAAAAATGGTTACATTTTCCATAGCTTGTGCTCCTTTCTTTTATGAGGACATCAGGTCCCCCTATTTGCCGTCAATGTTGAAGGTGACAATGGCGTAATCTCCCAGGGCATGGGGGACAGGGATGGAAAAATACAGGACTCCCTCATGGGTATAACTGAAGGATTCCGGGAAGGAAGCGCCTTCCTGGGAGCTTAAAGGAAAATCCGCCTGATCAAATATCTGGGTGTACTGTTCCACGGACATGGAGGCCCGGTGGTTCAAAAGGGCCTGGGTCAGCTCAGGAGCGGCCTGATAAAACTCCACATCATCGGACATCAGGTAGCCGGCCATGGTGTACGCGTCAGAATAGTCGTTGAAGCCCAGGCTCTTTACCTGCTTTAAGTCCACGGTGTTGGTATAGAAGACATTGGTTGGGTAGGCGCTGCCCTGGGCCTGCGCGGTGCCCTTGTAGACAGCTGTCAGGCGGCTTCGGTCCACGGATATGACCTTGCAGGTAATGTCAATGGTGCCCGGTCCTTCCTTGGTGACAAAGCCCGCGATGGCGGTGGCGTTGTTAAAAAGCAGTTCATTGACAGCCTTCTGGGTCTGAGGGTCGCTTAAGTTGGAAACCACCGGGTACTGGATAGAGACAGAGCCCGCGGAGGAGTCCTGAAAAGTCTCAATGTCCGCGGATACGTTGGCCAGGGCACCGTCAGAGCCGGTTTCCGCCTCCTGGGCGGCTTTGGTGGTTTCAGCGGCAGTGGTTACCTCCACTGGGGCGGATGTGGCGGCGGCCATGGTCTCCTTTTGAGCCTGGGCGGTGGTGTGGATGCCGGAAAGATCCGTATCGTCCTGCTTTTTCTTACAGCTCATCAGCATAACGGATGAGGTGAGGATCAGCAGAGGCATTATGTAAGTTCGTCTCATAGGGATTCTCCTTTGTGTCGTGATTTGTATAGATTGTACTATTATACCATGGATCATCACTGGCCGCAAGGCTGGGGAAGGGCAGCGGTTTTCTTAAAAATTTTTTACAGAAGGGATAGGGAACATGGAACTGGTTCAGAAAAAACAGAGAAACACAGGGCTGTTTACATTTTTTATCAGCGGCATATGCGTTATCAGCGCCGGGGTGGTGGTGAGCCTCCTCCAGGAGAAATATGGATTTGCCTACAGCATGACGGGGACGCTCTTATCGCTGATGAGCATCGGCAATCTGATCGCCGGTTTTGCCACAGGGATCCTGCCGGCCAGGATCGGCATGAAAGGGACCATGGCGGTTCTCACGGTTGGATATTTTCTGGGGTATCTGGCCATGGCTTTTACAGGGAATCTGGCAGTGCTGTCCCTGGCGTTTTTTATTGTGGGCATCGCGAAAGGGAGCACCATAAATTGCTGCACCATCCTGGTGGGGAACAATTCAAAGGACAGGACAAAGGGCATGAATATTATGCACGGGTGCTACGCGGTGGGAGCCCTGCTGTGTCCCTTTCTCATCGCGGGCGCGCTGAAAACGGGGCCGGGTCCCCAGATCTTTTTGTCAGCCTGCGGGTTTCTGCTGTGGGCCGCGTTCGCGCGGGTGCCGGTGGCGGAGGAGAAAAGAGAGAGGGCCAAAGGCACGGACTGGTCTTTTTTAAAAAGCGGGAGGTTCTGGCTTCTCACAGGTCTTCTTTTCTTTCAGAACGCCACGGAGATCAGCGTGACAGGCTGGCTTGTGACTTATTTTAAAGGAAGCGGGGTGATCTCAGGGACCTTGAGCACCTACACCATCACGGTGATGTGGGGGGCCACCCTTATAGCCAGGGCCCTGATCGCTTTTGTGATACAGATCAAGGATACCTGCAGGGCCATGATTTGGATGGGGATCTTCTGTACAATCTTTTATATAGGCCTTTTGCTGGCTAAAGATCAGTGGACCGCCATTGTTCTGCTGTTCGCCTTTGCCTTTGCCATGGCCGGGCTGAACCCCATCGCTGTGGCCAGCGCCGGAAAGATGACCAGCGTCACCAGCATGGGGATCATGCTGCCAGCCGCCAGCAGCGGTGCCATACTGATGCCGTGGATCATCGGGCTGGTGGCGGAAAACTTCGGCATCGGGGCAGGCATGTCCTGCAATATTGTATCCTGCGGGGGGATGCTTTTGTTCGCTGTCGCGGTAAAGTACTGTTCCGGCAGGTCCGCGCGCTTGCCCCGCTGACCGTATGATAAACTGGGCCAGAGAGCGAAAATCCCATGGCCGCGGGCGATTTTTATGGATTTTTTCCAGTTGCTGTGAACAGGAACGGGGTGAAAAGACTCGCGGACAGAAAAGCGGAGGTATAGCTTGACAGAAACCAGGGGGTATATTAAAATTTTCATATCAAAAACTTTTTGAGGGGAGAGAACGACATGAGTTTTCCAAAAGATTTTTTATGGGGTGGAGCGGTAGCCGCTAATCAGTGTGAAGGCGCCTGGCTGGAGGACGGCAAGCAGCCCAATGTGACAGATGTCCTGGTTGGCATTATGTCCAGGAATCCGGGGATCAAGTGGAATCCAGAGACAAAGAAGTATGAGATGGCCCTTGATCCGGAGAAGAAGTATTTAAGCCACGAGGGAATCGATTTCTATCACCGCTACAGGGAAGACCTGGAGCTGATGGCAGGCATGGGCTTTAACTGTTTCAGAACCTCCTTTGCCTGGGGCAGGATCTTCCCCAACGGGGACGAGGAGACCCCCAATGAGAAGGGGCTGGAGTTCTATGACAAGGTCATCGACACCATGCTGGAGCTGGGCATGGAGCCGGTGATCACATTGAGCCATTATGAGACCCCTCTTCACCTGGTGACCGAGTACGGCGGATGGAGCAACCACAAGCTCATTGAGTTCTGGAACCGCTATGTAACCGCGGTTTTTCAGCGCTACAAAGGCAAGGTAAAATACTGGCTGACCTTTAACGAGGTCAACAACCTGCTGCGCAATCCTCTGGTCGCGGGCGGCGTTCTGGCCACAGACCCGGCGGATCCATCGGATCCCATCGGTTCTACCACGGAGAAGGAGAAGTGGCAGGGCTACTACAACATCCTGGTTGCCAACGCCTGGACCGTGAAGCTGTGCGGGGAGATCGATCCGGCTGCCAAGGTGGGTTGTATGATGACGGCCTCAAGCGTGGCCACCTATCCATATAACTGTGATCCGGACAATGTTATGGGCGCGTATGACTCTGTCAGGATGGCTAATTTCTATTTTGCGGACCCATTCTGCCTGGGCATCATCCCCGGCTATGTAAAGCGTATCTGGAGGGAACGCGGATGCGCTCCGGTCATGGATGACAAGGAGATCCAGCTGATTAAAGATTATCCGGTATCCTATCTGTCCTTCAGCTATTACCGTTCCTCCACCTATGACAAGGAGTACGCCTTAGGCGGAGACACCGGCGGGCTTCTGGGCAAGGAGAATCCGTACCTTACCGGCTGTTCACCAGAGCCCTGGTGCTGGCCCATTGACCCCAAGGGCATCCGCTATGTGCTGAACGTATACTATGACCGGTACCATCTGCCTCTGTTTATTGTGGAGAACGGCATTGGCCTGGACGAGAACCTGGATGAGAACGGAAAGATCGACGACCCCTTCCGCATGGAGTATGTGGAGGAGCATTTGAAGTATGTCCACGAGGCAATCTTAGACGGTGTGGAGGTCATGGGTTACCTGTACTGGGGGCCCATTGATGTGGTTTCCGCGGGAACCGGGGAGATGAGAAAGAGATACGGATTTGTGTATGTTGACCGTTTCAACGACGGAACCGGAACCCTGGAGAGAAAGATCAAAAATTCCTATTATCGCTATAAAGAAATTATCGAGACCAATGGAGAGGTTCTGCTGGAGAAATAAGGCAGGAAGATTCAAGGCACAACATGGCGGAGCGTTCTTTGCTCCGCCATTTTTACCCTTGGGGTTTTACAGGAGGCGGACTATGGAATATGTTATGGGAATCGACCTTGGCACATCATCAGTGAAAGCGGTGGTCATGGGACGGGAGGGGAACATCCTGTCCGCGGCAGGGAAGGAGTATGGGATTATGACAAACCCCGCGGGCTATGCCCAGCAGGACCCCCGCCAGTGGTGGGAAAAGACCAAAGAGGCTGTCCGCCAGGTATTGAGCCGGTCCCGGATCATGCCGGAACAGGTGAGGGGGATGGGCTTTTCCGGCCAGATGCATGGCCTGGTGGCTCTGGACAGAGAGGGGCAGCCTCTGATGCCGGCCATGATCTGGATGGACCAGAGGGCAGAGGTAGAGCGGAGGGAGATTTGGGAGCTGGTCAGGAAAAATGGCCTGGAAAAGGAGCTGATGAACAAGCCGGTGGCTGGGATGCTCATCTGCTCACTTCTGTGGGTCAAGAAAAATCAGCCGGATATCTATAAAAAGATCGGGCATGTGATGCTTCCCAAAGATTATATCCGGTACTGTTTTGGAGGGGGATTTGACACAGACGAGACCGACGCCGGAGGGAGCCTGGCATTTTCCGTGGGGGAAAGAAAGTGGTGTCAGAAGCTTTTGAGATTATTGGACATTCCGGAGGATATCTTTCCAAGGGTCCGAAAGCCTTACGAGATCGGGGGCATGGTGACAAGAAAGGCGGCAGAGGAGACAGGGCTTAAGGCGGGAACCATCCTGGCGGCAGGGGGAGGAGATTCCGCCATGCAGCTGACAGGAAACGGGATGGTGAGGGAAGAGATTTTGTGCTGTAATATTGGAACCGCTTCCCAGATTCTGGCGGTTTCACCGGTTCCCCTGTATGATAAGGAGCTGCGGTCCCAGACATTTTGCCACAGCATCCCCGGCCTGTGGTATGTGCAGTGCGGCAGCCTCAATGGGGGAAGCGCGCTTAAGTGGCTGACGGGGCAGATCCTGGGGACACAAAAGAGCTATGACCAGCTGTGCCGGGAGGCGGATGATGTGGAAGCGGGCAGCGGAGGATTGGTGTTCCTTCCCTACCTGGCCGGCGAGAGAGCGCCTTATGAAGATCCTCATGCCAGAGGCGGATTTTTTGGGCTTTCCCTGAAACACAGCCAGGCCCACATGGTGAGAGCGGTGATGGAGGGAGTGGCTCTGAACCTTCGGCTGTGCCTGGATATTTTTGAAAATATGGGACTTGGCGGAAAAAAATACATGGTGGTCTCCGGCGGAGGGGCAAAAAGCGGGACCTGGAGACAGATTCTGGCAGATGTCTTTGATCTTCCGGTGTACAGAACCCAGACTGTGGAAGAGGCCTGCGCCGGAGCGGCTTTTATGGCAGCGCTGGCTCTTGGGTGGTATGAGACGGTGGAGGATATGACAAGACAAACAGTGAGACTGGAGACTGAGCCAATGACCCCTGTTCTGGGACATGTGGAAGTGTATAGGGAGATCAGGGAACGGTTTGGCAGGCTGTCAATGCTTTCGCGGTCATATTAGGTTGCAAGAAATGGGACAGTCAAAAAGAAAAACCGTTGAAATACCGGAATTACACGGTATCTCAACGGTCTTTGCCCCTGCCAAGGAGTGCCGGCCGCGGGACTTGAACCCGCACGGTATCGCTACCAATGGATTTTGAGTCCACCTCGTCTGCCATTCCGACAGGCCGGCTTCTGTTTCCTACAACGCTGATTATTTTAGCACACTTTCCAACATTTTGCAAGCGGAATTTTCATTTTTGTCAGCTGCCGTGAACGTAACAGTATATGCCCATTTAAAATCGCCTGAAACGGAGTGTAGAGGGCATATGCTTTGCTCCCATAACGGTTTGGACAAGGGTGTGATAAAAAGGCAGGAATGAAACAGGGCGCTGGCAGCCATACTATGGCTATATCACAAAGGTAAGGAGGCAGTCTGAAAGTATGATAGAGCAGGATACCATAGAGCTTCTGCGGGAGTGCGACGCGGGGATAAAGATGGGGGTGGAGTCCATTAAGGAAGTCCTGGACTATGTGAATGATCAGGAGTTTAGGAAGTCTCTGATTCAATGTAAAGACAAGCATGAGGAGCTGAGACATGAGACCGAAGCCCTTTTGGACCAGTACCATGGCCGGGAAAAAGATCCGAACCTTATGGCAAAGGGGATGTCGTGGATCAAGACCAATATGAAGCTGGCCATGGATGGGTCGGACCAGACCATCGCGGAGCTGATGACAGATGGATGTGACATGGGTGTAAAGTCTTTAAGCAGGTTCCTGAATCAGTATGAGGCAGCGGACGAGAAGTCAAAAAATGTTGCCAGGAAGCTGATCCGCCTGGAGGAGTCTTTGACCAAGGATATACGAAAATTCTTATGATCTGTCAGGAAAACAATCTCTGGTAGCCAGGGGTTGTTTTTCGTTGGAGAACAAGAGTTACTGTTCACATGCGTTCACAGCAACTGGCAAAAATCCATGAAAATCGCCTGCGGCGATGGGATTTTTGCTCTCTGGCTCAGTTTATCATACGGTCAGCGCGGCAAGCGCACAGACCTACCTGAACAGTAACGAACAAGAATCTTATATTTCTTTTTACACACTATTGACATTTTATGACAGGAATGATATGTTAATTTAGTCAGAGTTACCATGCCGGGTATATGGCAGGAATCTCTTTCGGGCAACGCGCAAAAGCGACAAAAGAAAGGTGGGACTCCCCTTGCTTGAGAAAAAAACCAACATATACTGGCTGTTCATACTGCCAGGCTGTCTGTTTCTGGCATTTTTCATGCTGATACCCCTGTTTTCTCTCCTGTTTAAGACCTTTATTGATGAAGGCGGCGGTTTTTCCCTGGCCAATTATTTCGCTTTGCTGGAAAGCACCTATTTTAAACAGGTGTTCTGGCGAAGCATCCGCTTAAGCCTGACCAGCACCGCGGTGTGTGCGGTTTTGGGGTTTCCAACCGCTTACTATATTTCAAAATATTCCAAAAATAAGGGAGTGCTTATGGCCCTGGCCGTGTTCCCCATGTTTACAAGCCCTGTGATCCGTTCCTTTAGCTGGATGGTGATCCTGGGAAAAAAGGGGATCGTCAATGAGCTTTTAGTCAGCGCCGGCATTGTGTCAAAGCCTATAAGCCTTCTGTACAATGAATTTTCCATGGTAGTTGGTTTTATCCAGCTGTTCCTTCCGCTGATGATCCTGTCTCTGATCGGTATTATGGACAACATCTCGGAGGATTTAAATCTGGCGGCGGGAAGCCTGGGGGCTTCCAGGATCAGCACCTTCCGGCATGTGGTCCTGCCCCTCAGCATTCCGGGGCTGGTGACAGGAAGCGTTCTGGTGTTTACCGGCTGTCTCACAGCCTACACCACCCCCCAGCTTCTGGGTGGAACCGATACCAGGGTGCTTGCCACCATGATCTATCAGCAGGCCATGTCCTTAGGTGACTGGACCCAGGCTTCCGTGGTGGCGGTTGTGATGATCGTCGTCACCATCGCGGTGTCAAGCGTGATCAACGGTATCAGCCGAAAGCTGAACCCCACCATATAAATCCCAAGCGGAAGGATAAAGGAGAATAATATGGCACTTTTGGAATTGCAAAACATTACTGCTGGATATGACAAAAATGTGATCCTGAAGGATCTTGATTTTCAGGTGGACAAGGGGGAGCTGGTCTCCCTTTTAGGTTCCAGCGGATGCGGAAAGACCACGACCCTGAGGCTGATCGCGGGCTTCTCCACTCCCATGGCAGGGAAGTTTATGTTTGATGGGAAAGATTATACCCAGGTTCCCTTAAATAAGAGGAATTTTGGCTTTGTGTTTCAAAGCTATGCCCTGTTTCCCCACATGACGGTTTTTGACAATGTGGCTTTTGGGCTTAAGATGAGAAAGGTTCCCCAGGACCAGATGAAAAAAGAGGTCATGGAGATGCTTGAGACCGTGGAT
>CAJUSJ010000106.1 GCA_910588865.1 uncultured Lachnospiraceae bacterium | reverse complement strand
TTTTGGTTAGTTCCCTTATGGGAATCTAACTATATGCTTTAACTAAATGACATTGGTTCACATGCGTTCACAGCAACTGGCAAAAACCCATGAAAATCGCCTGCGGCGATGGGATTTTTGCTCTCTGGCTCAGTTTATCATACGGCCAGCGCGGCAAGCGCGCAGACCTACCTGAACAGTAACAGAAATCTAACTTCTCCCCATAAAATCATGCCCGCAGCCCCTGCAGTGAACCTGAATCCTTCCGTGGCCTCTGGGGATCCTCAGCCTTTGTCCGCAGTTGGGACACTTGAAGATCTTGAACTTTCTGGCCTCCTTCAACTGCCGCGTAAGCTTTCTGGCCCGCTCCGCCCCACGAAAACACATCTGTAAGTAGGTCTGGTTCTCATAAAACCTCTTTCCCGTATTCTTTGAAAACATTCTCCCATAGATCAGGACCAGGCACGCAAGCTCCAGCCAAAAAAACAGGGGACTTCTGAAAAACAAGTGAAGAACCACAAAAACCAGGATCAGGGATGAGAGAAAACGGTTCAGCTCATCCATGCCGTAGCGTCCCACCATAAAACGGCGGAATTTATCCCTCAAACTATCCAAAGCTACCTCCGCATCCCCAGAACCGCTGTCTGTTTCTGTGTGTCTTCTGTTATCTCAATGGCATTTTCCTCATAGGTCCTGACATCATCGAAAAACCTGGTGAAATCCTCCGCGGTTTCCAGAACGTCAAACCCGAATCCCGCTCCCCGGTAATGCATGGGCACCGTGACCCTGGGCCCAATGTCCTCCACCAGCTTTCTGGCCTGGGATGCGTCAATGGTGTAATATCCGCCCACAGGGATCAGAATCCCGTCGAGTCCCTTAAGCCTCTCCTTCTGCTCTGGCTCCAGCTCACAGCCCAGATCCCCCAAATGGGCAATCCGCGCCTGACCGTCGTCCAGAATGTGGATCTTATTGCTTCCCCGCAGTTCCCCTTTCTTGTGGTCATGCCAGGTGGAGATCACCTCCACCTTCACGGGAGACGGCCCATGTTCCCTCAAGGTGACCCCGTCTCTGAAATTGTGGTCAAAATGTTCATGGCTGCACAGAACCTCGTCAGCCTCCTCCCTCACCGGCAGACAGCCGGGCACGCTGCCGTCCTCATAGGGGTCCAGCACTATAACGTATCCCTTTGTCTCCACCTTAAAACAGGAATGTCCCAGCCAGGTTATCTTCATCGCCTATACCTCCTTAATATTTTTGTATCTAAATTTAATAGAAACTCATGTTCATCCGCGGATACATCCCGGAAGACCGCTGTTGCCCCAACTGTCCCCACCGCGGCAACGCCCTGATCCCTAAAAAGAACCGAAAGCACTTCGTCCTCCACAAACGCGGCAACCCTAAATGCCCCTACTATCCGCACAACCTCACCGCAAAAACACATGCAAGCTCCTCTACATCTCGCAATAATTATAAAGGAACATCAGAAAAAATTCAAGGCACAGCGGGCAGACCTGCCTCAACGGTATCAAGTGTCAGAATTTTTCCATGCTTTAAAAAATTCCGCGAAATTCCCCCACCGTCTGTTTTTATCAGCTTCAACTGCTTTTATCGCGACCTGGTAGCTCTCCTGACCCAGCTCCCAGTTTGAAAGTGAACATGGTTCAAACCGGTTTGTGATGTACCTCTGCTTCATCTCCTCATCAGAGAAGTTTCCGAAAAATTCGAAGATCAGCGCACCCAGTGTAAACAGATTCGTCTGCTGGTCGATGACGCCGCCTTTTCTATATTCTTCTGGTGCCTTTAACCGCTTGGTTCCAAACCAGTCCGTTCCTATATCATTTATAACGGGAGCTTTCCGGAAGAGGTCGATATCACAGATAGTCAAGGTATCGGAGGCGAAGTCATACATAAGGCTTCCGTCATAAAAATCCACCGCGGTATAACCTTTTTCACTTACATTTTGCAGAAAGCTGAACAGGCTATCCACCACTTTTATCTTTTTGGCGGCAGGAAGGGCTTTAAATCTCTGTTTCGGACTTTTAATTTGAGGATTTTTTTTATATATTTCAAAATTCCAATGATCAAACAGACACTCTCCGTCTGCCCACTGAAAAATGGCGGCGTAAAAATCATTATACTCATAATGCTCAATGAGCTTGATCAAATGAGGATGGGCTAAATCCGTGTATAAATGAACCGCGTTCTTTAAAATCCGGACGGATTCTTCCGGTGAGACCTCTGCCTCTACGGTGTTGACTCCCGCGATCTTGCAGAATAACCTGATATCGCCGTTTTTCATACCAACGCAGACACATCCCGAACCGGTTTCATCGACAATCCAGAAGGCTTCGCCGTACTTCTTCAGCCAGCTGAAATCATGCGGCTCTTTCAGCCGGAATTCAATATTATCAAGTTTATTAATTTTCATTTTGCCTCCATAACATCCTCATTTTATGGTTTATACTATACGATACCATTTTCTCTTTGTCAATGAAACCGGGACAGGGGACGCTTTAGCGGCCATTTTTCCCTTGACAATTCTCAGCGGGGACTTTATAATGAACACAGTTCATTTTGAGGGGGTGTATTTCTATTAATACGGTGGTCACTTCAAAAGAAGCCATTTTAAATGTCAGCAGAGAACTGGTCACAACGCGGGGATGGGCCGCTCTTAATATCCGGACCGTGGCGGCGGCTTGCGGCGTTTCTGTGGGCTCCATCTACAACTATTTTAGTTCCAAATCCGATTTGGTCGCCGCGGCTGTGGAAAGTGTGTGGCATGACATACTGCGTTTTCCAGAAAACGACAGCGGGTTTGACAGTTTTACAAGCTGCATTCAGTGGATCTTTGACAGCATGAAAACCGGCCGCGAAAAATATCCCGGCTTTTTCACCGCGCATTCTATAAGTTTTTTAGGAGAAGATAAAGAAAGCGGAAGACAGCTTATGGAACAGACGTGGAAACGTATTCAAGACGGGCTTTACATGGTTTTGATGAATGATAAAAATGTCCGTCCCCAGGTTTTCGACGAAATATTTACCCCGGAAAAATTTGTCAGCATTATATTCTCATTGATTATTTCCGCTTTAGCGCGGCAGGACTACGACTGCGGCGGAATATTGGGAATGATCTCCAGGATCATCTATTGATCAAAATTCCCGTATATAAAGCGGGAATTTCTAATAAATTAAAATGAACATCGTTCAGAAAGAGAGGAAAATTTTATGCAGGCTATCGCGGAAACTTTATTTGACACCGTATACTTGATTTCCGTTATCACCATCGGAATCCGGATGATCGTAAAAAGCCGGGAAAAAAAGCAATACCGCTTATTCGGCATCATGGCGGTCCTGCTGGGCGCGGGCGACTCCTTCCATTTAGTTCCCCGGGCCGTGGCCCTGTGCACAACAGGTCTGGAAAATTATACCGCGGCCCTGGGCCTGGGAAAGCTGATCACTTCCATTACCATGACTTTATTTTATGTGATCCTGTATTATGTGTGGAGGCTGCGGTATGACATTAAGGGACAGGACAATATGACCCTCCTGGTATATTTATCAGCGGCGGTCAGGATCATCTTATGTCTCCTTCCCCAAAACAAATGGCTGAGCGCGGACGCTCCCCTGTCCTGGGGAATTTACCGCAATATTCCCTTTGCCCTGCTGGGACTGCTGATCATTATTCTGTTTTATAAAAGCGCAAAGGAACAGAAAGACCATGACTTTAAATATATGTGGCTGACCATTGTGCTGAGTTTTGGTTTCTATATTCCTGTCGTACTTTGGACAGATACATTCCCCGCAATTGGCATGCTTATGATTCCCAAAACCTGCGCTTATGTATGGACGGTTCTCATCGGCTATTTTGCCATGATTCACGAAACCACTTAAAAATGTTTCTTGGGCCCGCGATAATGACAAGGGAGGCGGCACCTATAGTTAATCGAGCTGGGGCGGGGATACCTCTTAGAAGGGTTCCCCAAAATAAAGTATGATGTATCCACATCTCTTGTAAACGGTTTTTTTATTCCTAAAAATGTGATATGATAGAAATCAAACAATTATTTTTTAAGAGGTAAATAAAGGAGCCCCATGGAAAACTCTCTCTCCGTCAATATCCAGGTCAATGAACCAAAACAGATCAGCGTCAACGCCTTCGGCCACTCTGTCACCATGCCTGGCCACAAGTACGGTCCAGCCGTCCGCCCCTACTATCTCATCCACTATATTCTGGAGGGAAAAGGGGAATTTATCGTAAACGGAACCCACTATCAGCTGTCCAGCCAAAAAGGATTCCTCATCGAACCAGACTACCAGACCATCTACATGGCAGACCTTGAGGATCCCTGGACCTACATCTGGGTAGGATTCTCCGGCTGGGACGCCAGAAGGATGGTGTCATCTTTAGGTCTTTCCCAGGAACAGCCTATCTTTAAAAGCGCTGAAAAAGAGACTCTGAAAAACTGCATCCTGGGCATGATGGGACACGATCACGGCAATGCCGCCGACACCTTCTACTGTCTGTCTATGCTGTACTTATTCTTAAGCACCATCGCCTCCTCCGGGCAGGATGAGGCCCTCTCCAAGGATAGCAACCTCTACGTGAGCCAGGCCATCTCCTACATCCGGGACCACATCTCCGAGCCCCTCCAGGCCGACGCCGTGGCAAGATACGTGGGCTTGAACCGCAGCTACTTAAGCACCCTGTTCAAAC
Organism: uncultured Lachnospiraceae bacterium; assembly: GCA_910588865.1. Taxonomy (GTDB): domain Bacteria; phylum Bacillota; class Clostridia; order Lachnospirales; family Lachnospiraceae; genus UBA3402. The sequence goes on along the minus strand of CAJUSJ010000106.1, from coordinate 8,538 downwards.
AGCACACTGGTCTTTCCCCTCTGAAATATATTCAGAAATTCAGGCTGACCAAGGCCCAGCACCTGTTAGAGTCTTCCCAGCTGTCCGTGTCCGCCATCGCCTACTCCTGCGGCTACCAGCAGACGGAATCCCTCATAAAAATTTTCCGGCAGCAGTACGGGATGTCGCCGTCAGCCTACCGGAAGATGACCCAGACCCAGACAGATTCCGCCAGAAAACAATTTAAGGGAGGCCCTTCCCCGCTGTCCGCGAAAAAGGCCTCCCCATAAGTACAGGCTCACTCAAAACATTTCAATGCTCCAATTTATGCCCATACAGAAACGGCTCCGACACATTGGTGTTGAACCACTGGACCACAGGTCCCATAAACAGGGCGGTGATCACCGTCCCCACCCCGATGGTCACATGGCACACCAGGCCGATGAGGACGCAGACCGAGTCGCTTAAGATCCGGCAGATCCGAAAAGGCAGAAGCTTATACTTGTTGGCCCCAATGAGGGACCACGCGTCATAGGCCGACACTCCCAGATCCGCCGTAAAGTACACGGATGCGGCAAAGCAGGTTCCGAAGATCCCAAACAACATCATCACCACCCTGGCTCCCATCCCCGGCGAGGGAAAAAATCCGTCCAGGATACCTTTCATAAAATCCGCCGCCATGCCGGTAAAAAACAGGTTGATCACCGTGGCGACGCCGATGTAATGCTTCTCCACAAAAAACACTCCCACCAGCAGGGCCCCTGTGACGATGATATAGAACGTGCTGTAAGTAGAATGAAACAGGTTGGCAATGCCTGTGACAAAGCAGGTGAAGGGATCTGCCCCCAGATTCGCTTTCTGAAAAGCTCCTATACAAAAGCCTGTGACAATGACACCGAAAAAAGACATGGCCACCCGTTTCCATTTCTGTGAATTCCCTTTGTTTTCCATAATACCTTCCTCTCCTTCCCATACCCAACAGCCATCTGCCGGGCACAGACCTGTCCGCCTCACAGCTGCTGTTCACACGGCCCCCGCCGTGTCACTGCCAGGCTTTCGTCACTCCCTGGCCTCCAGCACCACTACCCTTGACCAGAAGTCACAGCAGGGCTCCTCCCCCGCCGGAACCTCTCCGGCCCCGTTATCTGTTGTCACCATGCCGATATTCATCAGCTCACCTCCGTAGAAGCAGCCATTTTCCTGGCCTTCCTCCACCATGTGATAGAGAAGGTTCTCCTCCAAGCCTTTCAGATGGAGCCGCCTGAACTCCCGGTTCACGTCATTTAAAATCTTGTAATATCCCACAATGGCCTGGCGTTTATCCTCTGAAACCACCATCCACGCGGTGAAATTGCCCTCAAAGGGGCTCAGCAGCCTGTAGAAGGTTCCGGTGTGAATCAGCTTCCTGTATTTTTTTACAAAACGGATCTGCTCTTTTACGATCTCCCGCTCCTCCCTGGTCAGCCTGGCCAGATCCAGCTCATAGCCGAATGCCCCAAATGCCGCCACATTGCCCCGGGTCTTCAGCGGAGTCACCCGGTTCGCCTGATGGTTGGGCGTGATGGACACATGAGCGCCCATGGAGCTTAAGGGGTAAGCGTACGAGGTTCCATACTGGATCTTCTGGCGCTCCACCGCATCCGTGTCATCGCTGGTCCAGCACTGGGGCGCATAGTAAAGAAGTCCCGGGTCAAACCTTCCGCCGCCGCTGGCGCAGGACTCAAAGAGGATCTGGGGAAATTCCCTGTTAAGCCTGTCATAGAGATCGTACAGCCCCAAAATATAGCGGTGGAAAATCTCCCCCTGACGCTCCGGGCCGTATCCGTCGGAAAAGCATTCCGTAATATTCCGGTTCATATCCCATTTAATATAGGAAACCTTGGACTCTCTCAGGATTTTGGCAACCAGTTCATAGATATAGTCCACCACCTCTTTTTTCGAGAAATCCAGGACATACTGCTTTCTCCCGTGAGACATATGCCTGCCTGGAGTCTGAATGACCCAGTCGGGATGAGCGCGGTAAAGCTCGCTGTCTTTGTTGGCCATTTCCAGCTCAAACCACAGTCCGAATTTCAGGCCAAGAGCCTCGATCTTCTCGGAAAGTCCCTTGATTCCCTGGGGCAGCCGGTCTGTGTTGGGCCACCAGTCCCCCAGTCCGCTTGTCTCCGTACACCTGGTACCGAACCATCCGTCGTCCAGAACAAACAGCTCCACCCCGTCTTCTTTGGCATTTCTCGCGATGTCCAGAAGCTTATCCTCTGTGAAATCAAAATAAGTGGCCTCCCAGTTGTTCAAAAGCACCGGCCGTTCCCGGTCTCTCCAGTACCCTCTTGCCAGCCTCTCGCGGTACAGCCTGTGGAACGTCTGGCTCATGCCGTTCATTCCCTCCCCGGAATACACCACCACCGCCTCCGGAGTCTGGAATTCCTCCCCTGGCTTTAAGCACCAGGAAAATCCCAGAGGATGGATCCCCACCATCATCCTGGTTACCTTAAAGGTATCCACCTCAGCCTGGGCCAGAAAGTTGCCGGAATACACCAGGGAAAATCCCAAAACCTCTCCCTGGAACTCATCTGCCGTAGGGCGTCTCAGCATCACAAAGGGATTGTGGTGATGGCTGGAAGCGCCTCTCGCGCTTCCCACAGACTGAACTCCCTGTTCAAGCCTCCTGGTCCTCACATGACGCTCTCTTCCCCACGCGCCGGAAAACTGGATCCACTCATATTCATCGTCAGGCAGGTCAAGACAAAGGCTCATGGCTCTTGTGATCTGGCACTCCTGATTCCCTTTGTTTTCAAACCGCGCGTTTCTCGCTATGGCGTTTTCCTTCTGGAAAATGGTATAGCTCAAGGTCATCTCCACCTTCAGAAGCTCATCCCTCAACAGGATCTCTAAGGTGTCCGCCTCATCCTCTGACTCCGTGTAGGTGGCCGGAAGTCCTTTAAGGGCCGGCTTTCCTTTTGAGATTTTGTGGGACACGTACTTAAAATCCGTGATCCGGCTTCCATTTGGCTGCCAGATCTCCAGGGCGGGCATCCGAAAATCCGTGGTGCCGTAGGAGGGATACTCCTGCTTTAAATGCTCCAGGGTAAAGGAGTACTCATCATCAAATACATAAGCGCTTACGGGGCGGTAGCGGTTTTCTATGAGATAGTCATAGCTGTCTCTGTGGGGAACCCTTTTTCCAAAATAAAGCTGCCCCATCTGGCCGTTGCGCAACACCTTCATCAGATAACTGACATTGTCATTGTACAGGTGAAATTCTTTTGTATCCTTATTAAAAATAATTCCCATGATATACCTCCCGGTCCATTGTGTCTTCTTGTCTCCATGCCCTTATTTTAGCCTGTTCTCTTTTTCTTTCCAGTTGAAAATGACATAAAAAACTGTCCATTTGTTAGATGTTGTCGTGGTACTGTTGTCACTGCCCCCATAACGGTATTGGCTCCCTCCCCCGACGCAAGAAGCGAATTGACACCATCTCCTGGACATGATAAAATTTAAGAAAAAGAATAAGGGGGTAATTGCATTATGGCATTTCCAAAAGGTTTTTTGTGGGGCGGCGCTGTTGCTGCCAACCAGTGCGAGGGAGCGTATTTAGAAGACGGAAAACAGTTATCCGTACCGGACATGCTTCTGGGAGGTGATGTGAACACGCCCAGGACATTTCTTCCTGTATCTGACCCTGACGCTTTCTATCCCAGCCATCAGGCCGTGGATTTCTATCACCACTACAAAGAGGACATCGCTCTTTTAGGAGAGATGGGCTTTACCTGCTTCCGCCTGTCCATCAACTGGGGCCGGATTTTCCCCAACGGCGACGACGAGACACCCAATGAGGCTGGATTAAAGTTCTATGACGATGTGTTCGATGAGTGTAAAAAGCACGGCATTGAGCCTTTAGTGACCCTGTGCCACTATGAGATTCCCTGGAACATTGTTACAAAGTACCATGGCTTCTCCAACAAAAAGACCATTGACCTGTTTGTGAAGTACGCGGTAACCTGCTTTGAGCGCTACAAAGACAAAGTAAAATACTGGCTCACCTTCAACGAGATCAACATCCCCTGCATGGGCGAGGGCGGAATCGGCAACCTCTACGGCCTGGGACTTATGGCTGACGAGGACATCAAAGCCACATCCCCTATTAAACTGAGCGACTTAAAGTCAGACCCTCAGTCCACCTTTGAGGCCCTTCACAACGAGTTCGTGGCAAGCGCCCTGGCTGTACAGAAAGGCCACGAGATTAACCCTGATTTCATGATCGGCAACATGATCGCCCATGTGACCCTCTATCCGCTGACACCTAACCCCAAAGATATCTTCACCTGCTACTCAGAGGATAATTTCAAGAACAACCTCTGCGGAGATGTGCAGGTCCGGGGCGAGTATCCTACCTTTGCCTACAAGTATTTCAAAGATCATGGTATTGACACTTCCTTCATCACAGAGGAGGACAAGGAGATCATCAAGAAAGGAACCGTGGATTTCTACACCTTCTCCTACTACATGTCCAACTGCGTCACCACTGACGAGAACGCGGAGAAGACAGCCGGAAACATGTCCGTGGGCGCGAAGAACCCCTATCTGAAAGCCTCTGACTGGGGCTGGCAGATCGATCCCCTGGGGCTGCGCTACACCTTGAACGTAATTCATGACCGCTATCCCCACACACCTCTCATGGTGGTGGAAAATGGCTTCGGCGCTTTCGACAAGGTGGAGGAGGACGGCTCGATCCATGACAGCTACCGCATTGATTACTTCCGCGAGCATATCCGCCGCATGGGCGATGCCATTGAGGATGGGGTTCCGCTGATCGGCTACACCACCTGGGGACCCATTGACCTGGTTTCCGCCGGAACCGGACAGTACGCGAAGCGCTACGGCTTCATCTATGTTGACCGCCACGACGACGGCACCGGTGATTTCTCCAGAAGCCGGAAGGATTCCTTCTTCTGGTACAAGAAGGTTATCGGGAGCAATGGCGAAGATCTGGATTAATTCTGATTTATGTAAAGAAAGGGGCCTGGCCCCTATGAATACAGGAGGGACTGCTATTCATTAGCAGTCCCTCCTGTATTCATTCTAATCCCGCTGTCCCTGAGACAAGACCTTCAACCCACTCCTGTACCTCTGCCTGGGAGGCCCTGAGGAAAATCTCTGGCCCTCAAGCCAGTTTCCCGTGCCTGCCGCCTCCGCCAAAAGCTTGCCGCTGTCCCCCAGACCAGAGCTTGCGGAGGTGCAGAAAGGCACCACGGTCTTCCCTGTAAAATCATTGGCCTCGATAAACCCGTCCATCGGCCACGCGGCGATGCCCCACCAGATGGGATAACCGATGAAAACATTGGAATAGCTGTCCCAGTTATCCACAGTGGCGGCCACAAGTTCCACATTTCTGGCATCTGGATTGTCATGCTCTCTTGATACCCGGCTGTCCCCGTCAGTCCAGTTTAAATCATCGCTGCTGTATGGCTCCGCGGGCTCCAGCTTAAACAAGTCGCCGCCCAGCGCCTCCGCGATGTATCCCGCGACCGCGTCTGTGTGCCCGGTGGCTGAATAGTAGACCACCAGAGTCTTCCCTGCCCCGGACCCTGAATTGTCTGAGGGTGGGTTCTCCACCTGGCCGTCAGCACCTCCCGCGGGCTGGCCGGAAGGCTGAGACGGACTCTCCGCCGGCGTATTTTCCGCCCCAACGCTTTCACTGGAAGGCTGGGAGACTGACGGGGTCTCTGCCCTGCTCTGCCCCCCGCAGCCGGCCAGGGTGAATATTATAGACGCGCTTAAGAGTATGGATGCTATCTTTCTCACAGTAATTTCCTCCTCATATAATATTAGCATCATTATAAACCCATGGAGGCTTCCGCGGAAGTCTCCATCAGTTCATCAGTTTATACCTTTAGGTTTTATGCACACGCTCCCATATTCTCATCCTTCTTCCTGCCCCAGCACCGCATAAATAGCTGTCAGGAAACGGCTGACCGTGTCCGAGGGTGGATCTATACTATAAAAGTAGACACAACTCTATATCACGCCTTAACATCAATAGATGTAATATTGGTTGAATTGCCAATTATAACGCCTTTGTATGCAATCATATTTAATAAACTGTTTGCGTCACTTGAAACTATCTTCTTCTCCCGCAAATTTTCAGTTCTTACTTTTTCAGCCTGTTTCCTTTCTTTGTTTTCTTCCAACATTTTTTCCTGTTTCTCTCTGCGTTCCTTATTTTTCTCCCGCGCCTCTTCCAATAATTTTTTTGCTTCATCCGTTCCCGGATCTGCTTCAAATACGCCACAAATATGGGTAGTCATACTGTCATAACCGTCAAAAGAAACTTCACAACTGATAACCCGTGAACCACTTTGGGCAGCGCTTTCATATATCTTATCCATTACATCTGGCATTAAGCCTAAGTTATACTCTAACCATTCCGCGGTTTTTTCATCACTTGCCGCTTGTGCCAACAGATTAGGATTGATTACTACTGAACTACCATTTGCAGGCTTTAAACAGCTATATTTACCGCTTAAATATTCAGAATATTCTTTTGTACTCCGGTATGTTTCAGTCTGTGCTGTGGAATTTGTGGTCTTTGTCGTTTTTTGCTGATTTTTTACTGACGTTTCTACCAGCTTTTCAATTTCATTTTCCTTGTTGAATGTAACATTACGAGAATTATTGATTTCCAATGACATAATACCAACCTCCAAATAATATTTGATGATGTATAGATGTATAATTTCTACTTTTCTTATCGCATTTTTCATCTTTTATATAATAGATATAGCGCGAACTACGAAATTTGGGGTGTGAAATGCCTTTCATACATCATAATGGTAAGACTAAACCTCTTTTTATCTTCCATGTCACAGATTGTCATGTCTATATCCCCCATATACTTCTTGGCACACCTTTGTATGTTCTCCATTCCCACACCATGAAGCTGCCTGTCCTTTTTGCTGCTGACAGGCAATCCCGTTTCATTGTCTATAACAAGCTCGCCAGAAAAGTCATTTTCCACTTCAATAAAAAACAAATTTCCTTTCATGTAGGAACGCAGACTGATACTTTTCCCTCCCTCAACCTTACTGCTTGCTTCTATGGCGTTTTCCAGTGCGTTATTCAGCACAATTCCAATATCATAAACATCTATTTGCTGTTTGTCGGGATAGGTAAAATCTGCTTCAAAAGAAATATGCCATTTTTCTGCTTCCTGCTTCTTTTGGTGTATGATAACATCTGTAATAGGGTTGCCTGTCCTGTATACAAAGTCCAGCCTGTTTATTGTTGTTTCCATTTTTCCAATATAATTGTTAAGTTCCTCCCTGTCCTTTCCAGAAGTTTTTCTGATAAATGCCGCTATACTTTCTAAATGGCTTCTCATATCATGCCTGAGTCCTCTCATGTCAGCATAAATATCTTGAATTTCTTCAATTTCTCTCTGTATCTGCACCAGTTGATTTTCCAGTATGACTCGCTTTCGTTCTTCCTCTCCTAACTGTACCAGTTTCTGAAAAAGTGTGACGGAAGATATATTGACACCCAACAGTAAAAAGCAAATAAGCGGCACCCAAAACATAGTCGCGGGTACTTCCTCAAACATTGTTGCCGCTATACCATTTTCTACCGATACAATCATCATTTTAAGAGTAATGGAAACGCATAAGGTTGCTATGCTTGGCAGGATCAAAAAAGTATATTCATACGCTTTTAACGGATACTCTTTCAAAATGAATTTCTTTCCAATAGCGGAAAGATATGCTGTTATCATCAGCGCATATAGCAAAATACATATAATATACATCGAAAATTCTAATCCTAACTTTAAAAGCGCAGCTTGTTCAGATGTTTTCATTGTGTTTGGGTCAACAAAAAATAAAATCATATTACACCATATCGCGGCGGAAACACTAACTACATATTTTATTATCTCTTTTCCAGCAACGAAGCTAACCGTTACAAAAAACTGACCAGATAAATCTTTTTTATATAGGAGCATTTGCAATAGTAAGATAACCGCGATATCCGCAAGCATTGCCACAAAGTCATTCAGCGGATTTGTTCTACTAAATCTTTCCAGTATCAGACCTTGGACAATAAAATACAGGCTCGTCCATGCGAACAAGACAAACTTTTTCTGATATTTTCCCCTAAGAAATTTTTGCATATAGTTACTGCCCGCTATGCTGTTTACAAGATATATGGAAACAGATAGCCCTGCTTCAAACATTGACAATGCCTCCATTCTTTGCATATTTCATATAGTGCCTGATAAAATCGTTGTATTTCTTTTGGGCAAGTATCAGCGTATCCCCGTTTACTACTTTGATGGTATCCGCATTGTAAGAAACAATCTTCTCCATATTCACAAGATAGCATCTATGGCAGCGGTAAAAACCATTTCCCGTCATTTGCTCCAATTTCTCCATTTTTCCATAGCTTTCCAGTATTCCCGCCCCTGTATGGATAATTACTTTTTTGTTTGCGCTCTCAATATAATAAACATCCTTTACATACACTTTTTGTTGAACGCCAGAACTTTTCACTAAGATATACCTT